>NZ_JASCOM010000016.1:0-65712 GCF_029959925.1 Pseudomonas sp. PS02303 | reverse complement strand
GCCTCGCTCCTACAGGGGCATGTGGCGTTCCACTCTTGTGTGAACGGCATATCACCTGTGGGAGCGAGGCTTGCCCGCGAAGGGCTCACCTCAATGTTCAGATCAGACGATCAATCACACTTGGCATTGCTCGACACTTCCTTGCTCGCCAGTTTCAACTGCTTGCCCAGCTCCGCCGCATTGGTGCTGCTGTAAACCCGGCCGCCGGTGTTTTCAGCGATGCAACGTGACGGGCCGCCGGCACCGATTTTCACTACGTTGACCCGCAGCCGCGGTTGATCCCTGGCGATTTGGCGGGACACGGCGCATACGTCTTTCTGGCAACCGTCCTCACCGTCGACGAACATCACGATCACGGCGTCGTTATTGCGCCCGTCGACGGTGCTTGCCGCGTGGGCCAGGCTGTCGGCCAGTGGTGTGCCGTCGTTGGGCACCAGGCCTCGAATCCCGTTGATCAGCCGCTGACGGTCGCCGAACTTGAACACGCCCTGGTCCGGCGTTCTTTCGCAGCCGGCGAAGGTGATCAGGCGCGTGTCGATCTTCGGGTCCAGCCCGTTGATCATGCCGGCCAGCGAGTCCTTGGCGACGTCCATGCGGCTCGGTTTGGCGAAGATCTGCGTGGTGCGGTTCACATCCAGGTACTTGTTGAGCTCGTTGCCGAAGAACCAGTCCTCGTCGGCTTTCACAGACTTGATGTTCAAATCCATCGAACCCGAAGTGTCGAGCACCACCACAAATTGCGGGATCTCTGCGTTGGGCGCTTTTTTGCGGCAAGCGAAGTTGTCCAGCGTCGGGGCCGGTGGCGGGGCGGCCACGACCGGTTTTGGTGGCGGGACGGGCTTGGGTTCCGGCACCGGCACCGGCACCGGTTCTGGCACGGGTTCCGGTTCTGGAACCGGCTCGGGTTCCACGACAGGCTCGGGAACAGGCTCAACCGGTTTCTCAACCGGTTTCTCGACCGGCGTCACCACTGGCGCTACAGGTGGAACCACGACAACGGGTTCACGGTGCAAGAACCACCAAAGCCACAGCGCCAGAAGCAGCAACAGCAGCGCCAGCAAGGCCGCCGCGATCCACCAGCCGCGACGCGACGGCGGCACTACCGGCACCACTGGAACAACCGGCGGCACGATCGGTTTGGGCGGGCGCTGGTTCCAGCGCACCACCAGCGGCTCGCCGTTGAGGCTGTAGAGTTTATCCAGCTCGGGCGTGCCGAGCAGGCTGCGCAGGTCATCCGCTACGGTGGGCTGACCGCGTTTTTGCAGTTCGTCCGCCAACTGTCCAAGGGACGTCTGACGCACTTCATAGGTTTCCAGCAAACGTCGTTGCGCGTCCTCGTTGAGGTCGGCATAGGGCGTGGGTTGGCCACCCAGTTCGGTCCACCATTCCAGCACGTCACCGCTGCCCATTCGCGGGATGGCGAAGAGGCTGGCGACGGTCGGCGGAAAGTGTTTCTGGATGAGGGCGACTTTGGCTTGCAGCGCACTCATCCCCTCTGGTGTGGCTTGCGCATCCCTGATGACCCGCTGCATGACGACGATTCCTGAAAAGGGTGCAGGCCACCATCGGCAGGCCTGCGGGGTGAAAAGTTACTCTTCGTAACCGAGGCTGAATTGCAGCTGATTCACTTTCTTCTGCAAGGCCTTCAGTTGTTCCTGCTTGGCAGCCAGCGTCGCGGGTGAGGTCTTGGTCACGGGCGCTGCCTGGGAGGCCTTGAGCTGCTGCTCGAGCCCGGCAATCTGCTTCTGCACCTGGCTTTGGTTGCCATGCCGGGCCTTGAGCGAGGTCAGCAACTGGCCCAGCGACTGGTTCAGCGCCGCCTGGGACTTCTGCTGGCTGGCCAGGTCGGTCTTGGTGCTGAGCTGCTGGGCCTGAATGTTCTCGTACACCTGGCGGAACATCGCGTTTTCCTGGCGGGACGCGGTCAGGGCCAGTTCCTTCTGTTTGACCTGGTCGCTATAACCACCAGAGTAGTCGCAGTTCATCTTGGTCAGCATGCTGCTGTCGCGATTGGTCGCATCGCATTCGCCCGGCTTCGTCGCGCAACCGCTCAGGGCCAGGACGGCGGTGAGGACCGCCAGCTGTCGTAGAGTCATGTGCTTAGCCCAGGGTGATCGCGGAACGCTGGTTGTACAGACCGTCGACTTCCTTTTGCAGGGCGGCGACTTTCTGGTTCATTTTCAAAATGTTCATGTCCACCTGCTTGATCTCGGCACCGGCGCCTTGTGCACGCTCGGCATCCGCCACTTTGGTGTACTCGGTGACCTTGGTGCGCATGTTGCCGAGGTCTTTACGCAGGCGCGCGATGTTCGAATCGATCTCGGCGATTTGCACTTGGGCCTTGGCCTTGTCGACTTTCTTGTTGGCGATGTCCTTTTTGATCTGGGCGATTTGCGCCTGGTCATCATTGATGACTTGCTGAGCGGTCGCGGTACGGGCGATCACGTTCTGGGTGTCTTGCTCGACGTCGCTGTTCATCTTCGCCAGGCGGGTGGTGGTGTCGGAGTATTCGCTGCGACGTTGATCCAGGTAATAGTTCGCGCCCATGGCCACGCCACACGCGGTAATACCGGCGGCGATGGCGCAGACCGCCTTGTTGCTGCTATTGGACAGTGCGCAACCGAGGATGCCGACACCGGCGCCGACCGCACAGGCCTGGTAACCGGATTTGCTGAAAAACTCTGCGTCATTGCCTTGGGTCAGACGCGGGTCGGCCCCCTCGCTGCCACCGAGCATCGAGCTGCCGGTGTTGGCACAACCTGTCAGCAACAGGCTGCCAGTGATGACAAAAGCGATCTGTAGCTTGAAGCGAGTCCAGAGGCTGCGCGACATGGTGAAACTCCTTGGTGACGGTGTTGGCTGTTGTTGTTGAGTAAGTTATTGAGTGACGGTTTTGCAACTGGTCAGCCAGGCATCGGTGTCGATCTTCTGCTTTTGCAGGAAGGTCTTCTGATTGGCCCAGTGGGTGCGCAAATAGGGTTTGAGTTCTTGCAGCTGCTTGTTGCGGGTGATGATTTCTTCCATCACCGGCACCTGCGCTTCCAGCAGCGGCTGGCCATACAAGGTTGCCGATTCCACCAGGCTGCTGGCGTAGTAACGGCTGAGTTTGTGCAGGCGATCCTTCTGCTCGTCGAGCTTGCCTTTGCGCATGTCGCAACTGGCGTCTTTATCGGCAGATTCGCAGTTCAGCTTGTAGTTCTTCTGCAAGAAGTCCACGTACTGGCCGTCGTCGAGCATCTTGGTGCACAGGAACGCACCGAGGTTGAGGCTGGCGCGGATCGCCTGGTCGCGGGTTTCTTCCTGCTGCTGGTTGCTGGCGCGCAATTGGTTTTCCAGCGCCTGAAGCTTTTCCTTGAGCGCCTTGTCTTCCACGCCCGAGGCCAGGGTGTTCAGTGACTGAACGGTGCCTTTATCAGCCGACTCGGTTTCCTTGCTGCCGGTGCCGAGTTTCTTCCAGCTGCTTTCAATGCTGGCGACACGCTCCCGGGACGTCAGGGTCGGCGAGACCAGCACCAGTCGCATACCGGTGGTTTTGTTTTTCACCTGGCCTTCGGCGTTGTAGTACGGCTCTTCCTTGCGCAAGCCGGTGCGCAGGTCGGCCTGGGCGGTCAGGTAGTTGCCGCCACGGACCACATAGCCACCGGCCTGGCCGTGCTGGCGGTCGAGTTTGTTCAGGCGGAACGGCTCGAACATCATCTCGTCGACGTTGCCGAGCATGTCGTGCAAGCCCAATGGATTAGGCTTTTGCAGGCCGGACAATTGCAGTTTGCCGTTAGACGATTGCGCCCCGGCGAACCACTCGTAGGCGTTGATACCGTCGGGCATCGGGTAGCGCGTATCGCGGAATTCCGCTGCGCCGACTTCCAGGCCACCGCGCGCCGCGAACTCCCACTCGACTTCCGTCGGCAGGCGCAGGAAGCCCAGTGCGCCGTCTTCTTTCGGCAATTTGCCGGCCGCGTTTTTGCGCAGCCACAGGTTGTATTTGTCGGCCGCTTCGACGGCCTGCACCCAGCTCACGGACACTTGCGGCAGGCGCATTTTGGCGGCGGCGGTGGGGCAGGTTTCTTCGGTCAGCGCGGCGTATTGGAGCTGACTCATCTCGTACTTGGCCATCAGGTAGTAGCGGGATTTGTCATTCTTGGCGCCGGTGAAACTGCCGGCGATGAAGGTCGGCCGGGTTTGTTCGACGTAGCCGTATTCCGCGCCGTCCTGGCCGATGTTGATCGGGTAGTCGTCAAGCGGTCCGGCGACCGGAATGAACACCTTGCGAAACACCATCGAGCCTTCGCACGGCATCGGCAGCACGACGTCGCTGGCCTCGGGCATCGGGTTGTAATACTTCTCTTCCCAGCCCGCCGCCGAAGCGTCGAGCAAGTAGCCGAGGCTCAGGGGCAACAGCAAGCCAAAACGTTTATAGCTCACGCAGACTCTCCGCAGGTTGGATGTTGATCGCTCGCACGGCGCCGATCACGGCCACCAGTGCAGCGACCAGAAAGGTCAGGAGCAGGGCGGCGAGGCCGTGCCAGAGTGTGATGTGGCAAACAAAAGTGCCGGTGGCCTGGCTGCTGCCGAGCAGGTAGTCGAACAAATGGCTGCCGACAGCGTAAAAGCCCAATCCACCGAGGTAGCCGGCCAGGCTCAGCACCAGCGCTTGCAAGACCACGAAACCGGCGACCGCCGTGCGTTTGAAACCCAGCAGGCGCAGCACCGCGAGGCTTTTGCGCTTGCGGTCGATGTTGGCCAGGAACGCCCCGACCATCGACGCCACACAGCCGATCAGCGCGGCGAGGGCGATAACCCCGAAGATCAGCCCCAGCACATGGTTGATGGCTTTGACGTTGTCGATGTCGGCCAGTCGGCTTGAAGTTTCGATGTGTTGTTCGTTGAGCCAGCGTTCCAGCGGCGCCACTTGATCGATGTCGCGGGCATAAAGGCGGGCGCGGGCATACAGCGGTTGCAGATCGCCCAACGGCTTGCCGGTTTCGATGCCGAATGCGCTGACCTGATAACCGTCGCGAAAGCGCTCCAGGTCCAGCAACAACGGAGGGGCAACAAACCCGGCTGCGCGGCCGAAACGAGCGCCGTCGAGCACTGCCAGCACTGTCAGCGTCATCTCGCCGCGCTCGTTGACGCCTTCAAGTCGGCGCAACACGCGCAGTTGCACGCGGTCGCCGACCTTGGCCTGCAAGCGTTGCGCGGCGCGGGCGCTGAGGATCACTTGGTCGCCGGTCGGGTTGAGTTGTGGCAGGTTCAACTGCGGGTCGCCGGGTTCGGTGGCGATGATTTCCGCGCCTTCGACAAACCGTTGCATGCCGATCAGCAAGTCTGCCTGGGTGTTGAGCGAGCGGGTCTGGCCGAGGGCAAATCCGGTCTCGGGACGCTGGCGCACCCGTTCGATCCAGGCGCTGTCGTAGTTGCCGTTGCTGAGCATCTTTACTTCAAGGTTGCGCGGGTCGCGCAGCAGTTCGTCCTGCAACTGGCTGACCACCCCGTGCTTGAGGCCGAACAGCAGCAACAGCGGCGCAATCACCGCCACCAGCGAGGCGGCGATGCACAACGACACCTTGCGGTCGTGCCAGAGGTCTTGCAGGGCCAGCGTTGCGAGCAGGCGCAAGCGGTCAGTCCATCGGTTCAAACAGAGTCTCTCCCTGACGGCTGATAGCGCCGAGTCGCGGCAAGCCGAAATCCTTCAGCAAGGCCCAGTCATGGGACACAACGAGCGCACTCAGGCCCATGCTCGACACCAGGCTCATCAACAATTCAAACAAGCGCCGGGCGCTGTGCGGATCGAGTGCCGCTGTCGGCTCGTCGGCCAACAGCAGCAGCGGCTCATGGGCAATCGCCCGCACGCAGGCCACGCGTTGGCGTTCACCGATCGACAACGCTTGAGGGTGTTTATCCAGCAAGCCTTGCAGGCGCAGCACCTCAACCGCGTGATCGATGTGCGCGCTCTTGACCGGCATGCCGAGCAAACGACGGGGCAGGCTGATGTTGTCGCGCACGCTCAAAAACGGCAGCAAACCGCCGCTCTGCAAAATGAATCCCAAGTGCCGCGAACGCACCGCCGCCAGGGCCGGCTGGTCATCGCTGGCCAGCAATTGTGCGATGTCTTGATCCTGCGTTGCGCCCAGCCGAAAACGCTCGAGCTCTATCGGCGCCAGCAACAGGCCGATGGCTTCGAGCAACGTGCTTTTGCCGCTGCCGCTCTCGCCGGTGATGGCGAGGATTTCCCCGGCACCGACGTGCAGGTGCGGCAGGCGCACATGATGAGCCAGCGCACCTTCTCCTCGGCGCACCAGCAGGTTCTTGATATCGAGCATCGGCGTCTCGTTAAGGCATCATTTCCAGTGGCACGGGGTACACGTTGTCCCGTGCATCGCTGTCCTTGGCTAAAGCCACCCAACGGTCGACGTCAGCGTTGTAACGCTGGTAGTGCCGCAGTTTGGTATTGAGCGTGCGGATGAATTTCTCCTGCGCCAGGCCATCCCAGCTCTTCCAGGTTTCTTCGTCCAGGTTCAGCACTTCGCTCTGATACGGCAGGTCTTCGAGGTACTCGCCGAGCACGCCCATGTCCGCCAGTTTGGTGTTGCCGTTCTGCTTGAGCTGATTGGGATCGGCGCCCATGGTGGCGGCCACCGAGCGCAGGCGCTCGAACATTTCCGTCGGCGAGATCAGGCCTTCGTTGGCCGCATCGAGGATCTGCTTCATCACGTCGCTCAAGTCGCTGAGCTGGGATTTGGTCAGCAGCACCCGCACATCCGTGGTCGGGATGTTCTGCTTGATCAGGTCACGGTCAGTGATCCACGCCTTGAACACTGGCGGTGCCTTGCTGTTGGTCTTCTCGCCCAGATAGGCAAGTTGCATGGCGTGGCCGATCAGCGCCGCGTCTTCGAGCATTTTCTTCTCGGCCGGGTCCTGCTTGGCGTTCACCGCGCTGCCGATGGCGTCTTCGCCCATGTAGGCGGCTTTCACTTGCGAGGTGATCGCGGTGGCCAGCGAATCCACCTTGCGCCCGAACTCCTGAATATCGCCCGCGTTCACCGGGTAATACAGCGAGGTGTTGGTGCCCGGGTAGGTCGACAGATTCTGATACTGCGCCTCGGCCTTGGCGTGGTCCTTGATTCCGGCCGGGGTTTTCAGGTGCAGGGTGTAAATCGCCACGCCCGGGTTGGCGGCTTCGAGGCGAACCTGCGAGGCGCTCAAACCGGTTTTCGACAGCTTGTCGTCGCCTTCGATGGCGCCCGCGTCGGTGATCAACACCACGTAGCGCGCACCGAACTGGCTCCAGTCGACCTTGTCGATGCTCTCCATGACACCGGCAAAGGCGTCTTCGTCGAAACTGCTGCTCGATACTTTGGCTTGTTTGAGGTCGGCGACCTTGGCGAGGAAGTCGGAACTGTCCTTCACCTGAGTCGGGTCGGCATACATTTTGGTGGTGTATTCCAGGCCTGGCACCGCCTGGGTGTTGGAGCGGAACGCCACCAGGCCGAACTTGACCTGCTTGCCGAGGTTCTGCGATTCGATCTGCTGATAGACCTTGCGGATCGCCTCGCGGGTGCGGTCGATGTACGGGTCCATCGAGATCGTCGAGTCGATGACAAACACCACCGCTGCAGTGAATTCCTTCAGTTGGTTGGCCGCCTTGTCCTCGGCTTCCTTGCCACCGGCCGCGCTGTTGGCCGCACCACCCTTGGCGTTCTGGTCATCGGGCTTGCTGACCGATGCGACGTTCAGCAGCCGCGTGCGGAAACCGCCCTCGGTCATCACTTCTTCGCCGCTGAGGACCGGCAGCAGGTAGAACTGCTTTTGCAGGTCGACGAAATATTCAGGTTCTTCGGCGAGCACGCCCGGTGCTTGCTTGCCCTTTTTCAGCGTGGCCCGCAGCGGGGCGACTTTGCTCACCGGGTCCGGTGCATCAAGGATGCCCTCGACAGTGGCGCGGTCCTTGAAGAACAGCAGCCGGTCGCGGTTGGCCGGGTTGGTGAACGCCAGTGTCAGCTGCATTTTCCAGTCGGTGGTGCAGCTGGCGGGCAACCAGCCAATGGTTTTGCCGTAACTGTCGGGACCGACTTTGAGCCATTCGGCGTTGGCCGCTTGAGCACGCTCATAAACATAGAAGCGGCTGAAGACTGGTTGCGCATCGCCTGCCGCGCCGCCTGCCGTCGGGCTGAGTTTGCAGCCCGGGGTGGTCAGTACGCGCTGGAACAAGGTCTTTTTACCGGCCTGGATCAGCGGTTTGTCTTCGGCCTGGGACAACGGGCTGATGCACAGTGCCAACAGCGCGGCGCCGCTCAGCAGGAAACGACTCAGGGGAGAACGCATCACTTCTGCAACTCCTCGAAACGCTGTTTGGCTTCGGCGTTGTTCGGGTCCTGGGTCAGGATCGTTTCATACCAGTAGGCGGCGGTGGCGTTGTCCGCGGCCGGGAAGCACTCGCTGGCTTTCAGGTATTTAGGGTCGTACTCGCGGGCATAGGCATTGGCGATCAGCGCGTCACCGGCCTGGGCACGGTTGGCGTACAGGCGCTGGGCAACACCGCAGTGTTTGCCGGCCTTGGCTTCGTTGATGATCTCCAGCAACTTGGCACTGTCGGGCGCGGCCTTGATGCAGGTCTGGACGAAGGTCAGCTCGGGCAGGCTGTTCATGCTGTCGAGGGTGCAGGCTTGCGCATCGGCGCCGGCTGGTACGGCGGCAGCGATGGCCGGGGCGGGGACCGGAGTACGTTTGTAGAACCAGAACCCGGCCGCTGCGGCCACCAGCAACAGCACGACGAGCGCGAGGCCGATGAGGCCTTTTTTGCTTTTCTTTACCGGGGGTGGAGGCGGGGTGTAAGCGGGTTCGTTGGGCACCGATTCCAGTTCGATTTCTGGCTCGGCGGTGTTCAGGACCAATTCCGGCAGCTCTGGAATTTCGGGTTCCGGTGCAGCAGGTGCGCTCAAGTCTGCACCACCGTAAGTCGAACGCGTCTGGCCACCGGCCGTGGACGGCAGCAACCCGACGCCTGGACGGACCACGCCTTTGTCGGTGTGCCCCTGGCTCTGTTCGCGCAGCTCGATCATGAATTGCGAGTTGGTGCCGCCTTCGAGCAGCGGGTCGACTACTTCCGGGCCGACCTGGGCTTCAAGGGCTTCACCACTGGTCGCAACGCTGAAGCGCGAGACCTTGAACCAGAACGGATTGCTGCTCCAGGCTTTCTGATCCTGGAGGTAGAACCCGTCCTGGTTACGCTGAATGGAGAACTCCAGCTGTTCTTCGCCACCCTGCCATTTCTTCACAGTGAGGCACGCCTGGCCAGGCACGTTGGGTTCTAAGGCGAGCAGGTCGACACGAATTGGCATTGCTTATCTCGCTGTGAAGGCTGTGAGCACATGGCCCAGCCGTTCATTCTGTTCAGGGGTGATTTCGCGACCGGCACCATGGCCGGCATTGTCCTGCGTGATGTAGGCCAGGCCCGAGAGCCAGTCACCCAGATACCGCTGCGCCTGGTTAGCCGGTTGCGGCGGCAACACCGGCACTTGTCCCGGACCGATGTCGGTATAGAACGAGAACAAGGGCGCCTTGGCACCGGCACGGCTGTTCGGGCGCTCGTTGACCGGTTTTTGCAGGTAGCCGAACCAGGACACGAAGTCGCGCAGCACGCGTTGCACTTCCAGCACCTGGCGTTCGACCAGTTGATCGCGCCGTGCGCCGCTTTGTGCACGCTTGAGCACCGCACGGCTCAGTTGGCCGGGCAAGTCCTGGCGGTAACCGGCCGTGATCAATTCGTCGACCACCGCTTCGATCAACGCCTTTTCCAGTCCTAGCAGGGTGAGCAGGCTTTGCCGGGTGGTCAGTTCGCGCAGGTGTGCAATCCAGGCCTTGAACGCGGCTTTGGCGAAGCGGTGTTCGTTGCTTTGCAGTTCCGGCGTCGGGGTGTTGGATTTACTGGCGGCCGGTGTGTCGTGACTCAGGTCGTCGCCGAAATCAAAATCGAACCCGGCGTCGTTGCCGTACAGGCTCTGGCTCGGTGTCGGCGTGGCCGGCTCATCGCTGGCGGCGGGCGCGTCATCGGTTTCGTACACACCGCTGAGGTACAGGTCGCGCACCGACTCGCTGGGCATGTCGAGTTCATCGATGAACTCGCCGAGCACGGCCGGACGACGGCCCAGGCCCGTCAGTATCATCTGCGCCTGGGCTTTTTTGGCGGCTGCGGCGCCGTCACCGTCGGCGTGATACCAGGTGCTCAGGCCGTGAGTGGTCAGGCCTTCGAGGCATTCGCTGAGCTGCTCGCGGATGCGCTGCAGTTTGAATTCAATGTTGGCCACGCCCTTGAAACTGCCGCTGAAATGGCTGATGCCACCGTCATCGTTGCGCAGCATTTCTTTCCAGGCGTTGGCGGGATTGTTGATGTGTTTGCACACCAGTTCGTTGCCGGCAAAGCTTGTGCCCAGGGCGTCGACGCGCTCCAGGTAGCTGGGGTTGAGGCCGGTTTCGGCGCCGCTGGCGTCTTGCACGATGAATGCGGCATCCATGCGCGGTTTACGCACCAGGAAGGTGTTCTGGAACGGCGTGCCGGCCCAGTCGTTCATCCAGCTCAGGCTGCCGAAGCGTTCGAGCATGGTCAGCTTGACCATGCCGTTCCAACTCTCGTCGTACTGATCAGGCGTCAGGCTCAGGGAGTTGGTGATGCGCAGGTCGAGCATGGTCAGGGCCCAGATCAGACCGGTGTCGCGTTTACTGCGGGCGGCCGCGTCGGCGCCTTGAGTCTTTTCGATCCAGCGCGTCAGCACCGGGCCGACGTCGTTGACGTCGCTCTGTTTGGTCGAGCCGGTGCAGACCACCAGTGCGTTCATTTCCTGGTTGTCGGTGTAGCGTTCGAACAGGTAAGCGACCTTGCCACGCAGAATCAGCTGCGAGACGGAGTTGTCCTTGGTGGCGGATTCCGGGTCGTTGGAGTCGGCTATCTCGTGCAGCTTCTTGCGCCCGCGATAACCGGGGAAATCCAGCAAGTCGACCTGGTTGACGATGTCGTCCGCCGGGGCTTCGATCAACCCGAAAGTCATCTCGGCGGTCAGTGCAGCCAGTTGCGCGACCGGGATGCCCTGGCTGTTTTGCAGGCGTCCGTCGACCCGGGGCCGCACGTCGATCGGCAAGTCCCGCGGGCTGCCGAAGCGCTCGAGGATGTCGACGTTCATGATGCTGTCGCGCTGGCTGTAGGTGTCGTTTTCGAAACTTACCAAAGCCTTCAATGGCGCGAAGACGGTCTCGGGCAGGCCCAGCTTGTGCAGCGCGCCGGCCAATTGCTGGTACACGCGCGTCAGCTCGCTCTGCTCACCCCAGAGGATGGAGAACAACTCGGCACGCTCCTGGAAATTCAGGCGTGGCGCCAGTTGCAGCGCCGTCGGCCAATACAGGTGCTCAAGCTTCTTCACCGAATTGCGGAAGTTATCGCGCAGGTAATCCCACAGCGACACCAGATCGTCAGCGCTGACGCCCGATTGCAGCGGCCCGGTCTCGCGCCCTTCGAATGGTTTCAACACGCGCTGGATGCGCGCTTCGTCGATCTCGTAGGAGATCCGCTCAAGGTCGAAGTCCTTGAACCACGAGTTGGCGAGAATCTTCGCCAGTTCGATTTCCTTGAACAGCGTCAGTTCGACCGGGAACTGCGGATCCTGGCTCGGCGTGGCGCGGCGGCTGAAGCGCGTCACCAGGCCGGTGGCTTCCTTGCCGCCACCCACCGGGTTGATGTGCTTGATGAAGTCCAGGCGCTGGCCACCGAAATCGGTTTCCAGTTTGCCGTTCTGACCGGCCGCGAGGGCCGAAATCAAGTAGGACTTGCCGGCTTGGGACAAGCCGAAAAAGCCAATGGTCATCGGCGTGCAGGCCACGCGACCGAGGCTGTGGGCCAGGTTGCGGGCGCGGTGCAGGCGGATGTTCAGGTTGTCGGCTTCGCTGTCCAGCCGTGGCGCGTTGCCGCGTGTCTGGCCAATCCATTCCAGCGCCTGACCGGCACCTTCATAAACAGCGGCCCAGCGGGCTGAAAGCTGAGTTTGTTCGGGGGTCAGGTCATTCATTTGCGTTTCACACTTCCACTGTCGAGCCAGTACTTGGTCTCGCTCAGGCCGGCGTCGAGCATGGTGTTGAGTTCCAGCTCGAGGTCGCTGCGCGGGTTGAAGTTGACGTTGTTACTGTTGGATTCGATGTCGCGGACCGAGAGGCGGTCGCTGACCAGATCCTGCTTGCGCGTGTACTTGTCGGCCGCCTTGACCTCGAAGCGCACCTTGAGCAGCGGCGCGCTGCCGTTTTCTCCAATGGCCCGGGAGAACTTTTCCCGGCCGGCCTTGGTGAACCGCAGGGTGTACAGAGGCGAAGCCGCCCAGCGATCGGCGGCCAACTGGCGGAAACCGAGACGCAGGTCGCCGCGCATTTCCAGCTGCGGCGTGTCGGCGTCATCGCCCGTGCCGATTTCCGGCAACTTGATTTTGTAGTCTTCGGACTGGATGTCGCGGTACAGCACGTCGGCATCCTTGATCACGTTGTTCAGGTCGATGACGCCGATGTGCTTGACCGTCGAATACGGTTTGAGCGCCGAAGAGCGGAAGTAGAAGTTCGGCACGCTGTGGTTGGCGCACAACAGGCACAACATCGCGCCCACCGAAGCGGTGCTTTTCGGGTCGTCAATGCGGCCGTTCTTGTGGAACGGGTACCAGCCGCCGGTGCGATAGTTTTGCAGCGCCAGAATGCGCCCGGGTGGCAGCGGCAGAACCTTGCGAATGAACGCCTGAATGCCCGGCAGACGCGAAGGGCGGCCAGTCAGCAGCAGAACATCGCACGGATAGTGCGCGACCACTTCACAGAGTGCGCCGAGGATCTTGGTGATGTTGATCTGATCGTTGAGGAACGCGGCGTGGAGCTTTTGCAGGTCGAAGCCGATCAGCGATTCGTACAGGTCGAAACCGCTCTGGCCCCCGACATCGCGGCGCACGGCGGCGTTGACGTAGTCAAGGACGGTCTGGCTGATCGCGTTGTCGCCCAGCAACTGGCGGTAGCTTTGCGGGCTGACTTCCTGCGGGACTTGCGGGTCGTAATGCTCGTAGGCCTTAAGCAACGCAAGGCCCAGCGGTGCGAACACCTGCAGGTTCAGTTGCTGGCGCAGAATCATGTCCTGCGCGCTGACCGATTCGTCGCCGCACAGCCGCGACATCAGCGAATCCGGGGCTTTTACACCGGCGTTCTGCAAGGCTTTCTCGAAGCTCGGCAGGATGAAATCCTGAATCACGTCCAGCAGGATGTCGTCGCCGGCCACTTTGAAGCCATCGCGGAAACGCTGCTCGGGCACGATGTGCACGTTGCTGCCGCTGCCGGTGTTGCCGGCGCGGTCGAGGCGATAGTCAGTGATGACCAGGTCGGTGGTGCCACCGCCGATGTCGATGGTCGCCAGGGTGATGCGTTCGCGGTCGGTCTTGTCTGGCCGGGCGATGGTGTCGAAAAACTCTTCCGGGTGACCAGCGAAGTTCTCGTTGACCTCGGTGTACAGGTACACCAACTGGCCGCAGGAGGCTTCGTCCCATTCCACGCGGATGCTCGGGATCGGCGTGCGCGGGCTGACGGCCTGATCCTGATGCGGATCTTCCTCGCCGGCGTGCCAGCCAAGGCTTTTCCACACCAGACCGATGGCCTGCTGCATGCGTTCATTGAGGATGCTGCGCTCGGCCTGGGGCATGCCCGGCGGCACGGTCAGGGTGATGCTGTTGAGCTGGCGCGGTACGCGGGTGTGACCCTGGCGCGAGCGTTGGGCCGGGCTGTTGATTTGCGACAGCGCCTGGGCCAGCACCTCGGCGAGCATGAAGGTCATCAGCGAGCTGCGCGAGTAACGCGGCATGAACACCGGCAGACGATCGTCTTCTTCGAGGCTGTAAAGCGCCTCGCCGGTTTCGTTGATCAGGTGCGAGAACGGCGCGGCGGTGGCGTAGGGCTCGTTGTCGGTCTTGATGTACGAGCAGTTGAAACGCCAGCCGTGGCCGTAGGCGTTTTCATCCCACAGGTAACGTTTCGGGCTGGACAGGCCCGTCGAGCCTTCGGTGCCGCGACGGCGGCTGGCCAGACGGCTGGCCTCGTTGCCGACCCGGGCGATCGTCGCCCACTGGAACGCATCGTGACGGCCGCTCTTGACCGAGCAGTGGTCCTTGCCGAAATACGCCTGGGCAAACTCCACACGGCTTTCGAACGGCAGGTTGTAGGTGTGTTCGGGGGTGATCAGGTCGCGCAGTTCCAGCACGTAATTCTGCTTCAGCCCGGAGCCGGCCTGACCGTGGTTCTCGATCAGGATGCCGCAGGTGCGTGAGTTGCCGACGTCCAGCACCAGGTCCACCGGAATCGGTTTGACCAGGCCATTGCTATCGTTGGCCACCACTTTCAGCTCAGGGATTTCCACCTTCGGCCTGGCGGTCGACTGCGCTGCCGCAGACGGCGTGCTCAACAGGCTCAGCAGGTTGAGGTAGTGCGCCAGGTGATGGTTGGCGCGGATGTCGATGTCCAGCTCTTCGCGGGAACGATGGGCATTGCCTTCGTTGAACACTTCGAGCAGCCATTCGTTGACCCATGGCTGGGCCAGGAACCAACGGGTTTCGCTGGCCTTGGTCGCCAGTTTGAAGGACACGCCGGAGCTGATGTCTTCTTCGTTCGGCGCCAGGTAGGCGGTGCCGTCACGCTTGGGCATGACGCGGCTGTCGAACGCCATCGTCAGGCGATGGGTGTTGCCGTCGATGTCTGGCGTGGCCAGTTTCACCAGGCGCATCCGCGACCAGTTGGTCGGGCCTTCGTCGAAGCGGTGCGGCGGCATGAAACGGAAAAACGGCGTCGGCAGCCAGACACCGTCCAACAGCTCGAGGCTGCTTTTCATGTCGACGCTGAACGCCGGCTTGGCCTTCTCGACCTTTTCCGGTTCGGGCTCGTAGAAGTAGAAGTCTTTCTCTTCGTTGTACATCAGCCGGCAGATCAGCCCGCTGATCATCGGCGCGAACTCGCCCGCCGGTTCCTTGCGAGGATCCAGGCGCAGGGCGAAATCCATGAACTGGATACCGGTGTCACTGACGAGCGTGACGGTGTCTTCGAATTGGGTGACTTCAGGCAACATGTCGGGTTATTCCAGTCTTATTCGCCCATTTGCCGCATGGACATGGGGAATTGATCTTTTCCGTAACCGCCGGTGCAGTCCGCGACCGTGGTCGCCCCTTTGCGGCAGTTGACCTTGGGCATGTCGTAAGTGCTGCCATCGCCGCACACGGCCTGGCCCTGGCTGTCGATGGCGAGGCTGCCGCCTTTCATGGTAGCGCTCACCGGCCCGCTGCATTTCGTGCCGTCGGCCTGGTGTACGGTGACTTCGCCCTTACCGTCCTTGAGCTGGTATTCCAGGCGCAGCGGCTTGCCGGTCCGGCGATCCTGAATGCCGGCACCGGCGCGGTACTGACCGTCGAGGAACTTGGCGGCACCGTCGGCGGCGTCAGGCGGAATGCTCAAGGCCGGGCCCGGTTTTGGGGTTGCGGCTGCGGCGGCGGATTTTTGTGCGTCGGGCGGTGTGGTGACAGGTGCCTCGGTTTTGGCTTCGGCTTCGGCTTCCGGTGGCGCGGGTGGCGCGGTTGGGGATTCGGCGGCCGGGTCTTGCGTGATGCCGGCAGTCGCGGCGTCAGCTTCGTTGCCAGCGAGCGCCGGGGCTTCCGCGCCTTGGGTGCCGGTCACGGCGGTGCCTGTGGTGGAACCAGCGACCGTGCCGGTCACGGGAACGCCATTCAGCGTTGTGACATTGCCGGTCAGTTGTGGCTCTTCCAGCTGATTTTCCACCGGCACGATGCCCTCGGGCAGCAAGTCCACCGCCACCAATGGAATCGGTACGCAACCGCGCAGGCCGAGCAACAGCCACAACAGCAGCAACAGGAGCGGCAGCAGCAACAGCCACCACCAGCGACGCCACCACGGACGAGCTACCACGGGCACGACGGGCGCCACCACCGGTTCTTCGACCACGGGTGGCAGCGTGAAGACGGGCGGAACCTGATAGAGGCAGTGCAGGGGATCGCGATTGCCGGTACCGGCGTGCTCGAAACCCCAGAAGGTCAGCACCGGCTTGCCTTGCACCAGGTAGACGAAGTTTTCGTCAGGGAAATGAATGACGCGCTTGAGCAGCTTGCCGAACACGGCTTTGTCGCCTTGCTGCTGTTCGGCCGGGTCCGTGCCCAGGAAACGCTGGCTCAACTCATCGAGCGCAGCCTTCAGGGCTTCAAGTTGGCGACGGGCCGGAGCGCGTTCTTCTTCGGTCGCACTGCTCCACGGGATCACATCGCCTTCGATACCGCTGTACCAATCGATCTGGTTGCCGAGTTCATCGCTTTGAGGAATGGCCAGGTGGTCGACCATGTCGGGGTTCTTGCGGCGAATGGCTTCGCGCAATTGCAGGGCAGCCCGATAGACCGGTTGACCTGTTTCGCCCAGGGCTGTGAATGACCCGCTCTTACCGCTGCGTAATAATGCCCCGCGCATTCAAACTCCATATGTTCCGTTGCGCAAAAATGACAGACAAAGGCGTCTGTTCCTGCTCCTGCATTTAGCTGGCGACCTTAATGTCATAATGATGTCGCCGTCAATCAGCAGAGGTCCAAAACCGTATGAGACTAGCGTAAGCGTGCGGAGGTTGCATGGGGGCAATGTGAATTGATTTGGGAAGACTCGGACGTCCGCTTTTTTAAGCTTGCTGAATCGTTTCATCAGCGCTATAAAAAATGCACAACTCCAAGAAAGGCTTCCCCATGACCCCTCTCAAATTAGTCGTTGCCCTTGGCGCGCTGTCCGCCTCCCACGCCATGGCTTGGGACTACGTCCTGCTCGACAGCGACAAGGCTGCCCAGAACTGGCAGATCACCAGCCAGCAACTCGGTGTCAAAACCGACAAACCCTTCTCCGTGACCCTGCGCACCTTGCACGGCGGCCGGCAAGAGGGCGTCAGCATCGTCGACATCGATAACGGCACAATGAAACTCTCGGTGGTGCCCACTCGCGGCATGAACGTGTTGCAAGCATCGGTCGGCGATGTGCGCATGGGCTGGGACTCTCCGGTCAAGGACGTGGTCAATCCGTCCTTCATCGAACTCAACGGCCGCGGCGGACTGGGCTGGCTCGAAGGCTTCAACGAACTGGTGGCTCGCTGCGGCTACGAATGGGTCGGCCATCCCGGCATCGACAACGGCGAACTGCTGACCCTGCATGGCCGCGCCGCCAACATCCCGGCCAGCAAAGTCACCCTGCACATCGACGAAAAACCGCCTTACGCCATCAGCCTGCGCGGCGAGCTGAAAGAGCAGGCGTTCAAAAAAGTCGATTTCTCGGTGGTAACTGAGTTGGTCACTGAACCCGGCAGCGTAGCGTTCGCCCTGAACGACACGTTGACCAACAACGGCGACTACCCGAAGGAATACCAGGCGCTGTACCACAGCAACTTCAGCACGCCATTCCTGGAGCAGGGCGCGCGTTTTGCTGCGCCGGTTAAACAGGTGTCGCCGTTCAACGACAAGGCCAAAGGGGATTTGCCGGATTGGCAGACTTACCGTGCACCGACCAAGGACTACGACGAGACGGTTTACAACGTCGTGCCTTATGGCGATGCCAAGGGCGACACGCTGACCGTGTTGCATAACAAAGCCGGGAGCCTTGGGGTGTCGGTGGGGTTCAATACGCAGCAGTTGCCGGTGTTTTCGTTGTGGAAGAACACGGATACGCAAGGGCAGGGGTATGTGACCGGGTTGGAACCGGGGACGAGTTTTTCTTACAACCGTCGGTATCAGCGGCCGATTGGTTTGGTGCCGATGATTGGGGTTAAAGAGCAGAGGCAGTTTCAGATCCATTACAGCTTGTTGGCGGACAAGGGGGCTGTGGATAAGGCGCTGAAGCGTGTGAGTGAGATTCAAGGTGGGCGGGAGACTGAGGTAAGGCAGACGCCGCTGGTGGATTTGACCAAAGAGTAAGCGGCCTTTCGAGATGAGCAGTGGAAGTCTGTGTTCACCGCTCATCAAAAGGCTAAAAAGGAAGTCTCATTTCTGACGCTTGTGCCGCATCAAACAGGCGCCGGATGAAATCGAAGTCGTTCCAGGTTTGGTTGGTATAAAACCGATGCTCCTTATTTCCGATCTCATCGATGTAATAGATAACGTACTCCGCATATTTCTCGTCGGCGTTGAAGCTGTAACGCAATGAAAGAGAAAAGTCCTTTTCCTTGAGTTTCACAAACGAGTTGTTGTCGTCATAACTCCAGGAGAATTCGCCTCTCTCCGTTCTCGCGGTGAGTGCTTTGATGAAATCGAGAAATCTAGGCGGTAGCATATTGACGCCCTCTGGCCGGGTTAACCTTTTCGAGGTTTTCTTTGATGTTTTCAAGATTGTGGTGAAGAAGGATTCTGATCGGCTTTTCGAGCGGAGCGTTTGCCGTCGCGAAAACCCCTTTTCTGATGGTGATTTCAGTTTCTCCAAGGATATTGTCAATCCTTTCGAACTCCTGACCTGTACCGGGTATTTTGGCAAACAGAATCCTGAAATGCTGATAGCACTTCAGCGCCAATGGATAGTTTTCGGTGTCCACATAACCTGCTGCTTCATTGAGCGTCGCAATGCATTCACTGACGGCCGAGGCGCCCTCTACAGCTTTTGCGTCCTTGAGTATTCTGTTGGCTTCTGCACTGATGCTGCGTGAGTAACGAACACTGTGCAGAACTTCGGATATTGAAATGATTAGCGCGACGATCGTAATGACTGTGCCAATGTAGGAAAAGTTGTTCAGGGTTGTCGGAGAGCCAACAACAATTTCCTGCTGCAATAGCGCCGCCCATACGATAGCAATGCTTATCAGGCAATAGACGAATCTGATCCAATGACTTCTTAGTAACTTCATGTATTACTGACGCTCTCTCTGAATAGTGATCTGAATGATTTGCTGGAATAGCCATCGGTTACGCTGAGGCTGGTCGGTATTGCAACGCTTCTGCCAAATGCTCGCGTGTAATTGCATTTACCTGTTCAAGGTCTGCCAGCGTGCGTGCGACCTTGAGCAGTCGATGAGCTGACCTGAGTGACAAGGTCAAACGCTCGCAAGCAGTTTCCAGCCAGGCTTCATCGGTTGCGGTTAACTTGCAGTGTCGACGCAGCCCTGGCAGATCAAGGAATGCGTTGGCACAGCCTTGGCGCTTGTTTTGACGCTCCCGGGCGTCGGCGACCAGTACCGCAGCAGTGGCGGTGTCATCACCGGGTTTGAGCGCAGGATTTAACGCCGTGGCTTCGCGCGCGACGGTCAGGTGCAGGTCGATCCGATCCAGCAGCGGCCCCGACAGTTTGTTGCGGTAGCGCTGGACCATGTCCGGTGTGCAACTGCATTTGCCGCTGGGTTCGCCAAGATATCCACAGGGGCACGGGTTCATCGCGGCGACTAACTGAAAGCGCGCCGGAAACCTCACGCGATCCTTGGCGCGGGAAATCACGATGTGGCCCGATTCCAGTGGCTCCCTTAAAACCTCCAACACCTTGCGATCGAATTCCGGAATTTTGCTGTTTGAGACGTTAATCACAAAAAGTTGTCAAAAATACGGTGATCACCTCCGCTGTGATTAGTCGAGTTTCGCGTTCGGTGTTGGCGCTGATTGAAAACTGACCCACCCTGCCGATTGAAAATTGACCCAGGGCGGATTGCTGTTTTTTGTCCCAGCAATTGTGAATAAGCTTAGCAGTAGTGTCCCGGTTGAACGGTCATCGAGCCCCACCGCATAAAGGCATGCGGCAGGGTGTTTATGGTGCAGATCAAAACGGTTCATCGTCCTCGATACCATCTTCGTCCTTGCGCTTTCGTTCACGTGATTTGATCTTTGTCTGCGCGGCCAGCGTGCTGTGTTGCAGGCGGTAGGACTCGTTGCCCGTTTCGACGATGTGGCAATGGTGTGTCAACCGATCCAGCAACGCTGTGGTCATCTTGGCGTCGCCGAACACACTCGACCATTCCGAGAAGCTGAGGTTGGTCGTGATCACAATGCTGGTGTGCTCGTACAGCTTGGACAGCAAGTGAAATAACAGCGCGCCACCGCTCTGGCTGAAGGGCAAATACCCCAGTTCATCGAGTATCACCAGGTCTGTCCGAAGCAGCCCTTGAGCGATTCGGCCACTCTTGCCGTCGTACTTTTCACGCTCCAGCAGATTGACCAGATCCACTGTGGAAAAGAAGCGCACGCGTTTGTTATGGGTCGTGATTCCGGACACGGCCAGGGCGCTGGCCAAATGTGTTTTGCCGGTTCCGGGCCCGCCGATGAACACCACATTCTGCGCGGTCTCTGTGAACTCCAAGCTCGACAGATCTTTGACCAGACGGGCATCTGCGCTGGAGGCGCTAAAGTCGAAGCCAGCCAAGTCACGATGCATGGGTAGTTTGGCCATGCTCATCTGATGGTTAACCGAGCGTACGGCGCGATCTGCTTGTTCTTGTTGGAGCAGATGTTCGAGCAGCCATTTCGACGACGCCGTCGAGGCCTCTCCTTGAGAAGCCAGCTCTTCCCAAGCGCTGGCCATGCCATGCAGACGCAGCTCTTTGAGTTCCGCCATTAGGTCACGCATTGCGATTCTCCTCATCGGTTGTACGGAGCCGGTCGTAGCGCGCTGTATTGGCGACAGGCGCTACCTTGAGTTGCAGGCTGGTTTCTGCGGAAGGAGGTGGTGCAGTAGAGGTCAGTCGAGCTAGAACATTCAGGATGTGATCGGCGCTCAGGCTTCCCGACTCAAGCACCAGTTCTACCGCCACGAGCACCGGGTCGAGACCGGCGATGGGCACAGCAGCCAGTACCTGCGTCATGATTCGATCACCGTTGCTGTGACGTCTCAGGCCCCGCTTGAGAAGCTGTAACGGCTTGGGCAGATCGGCAAACGGCGCGCCATTGCGCAGCGCACCGGGTTTGCGTTCGATGAGTGGGATGTAATGCTGCCAGTCAAAACTGACCTGATCTCGATCAAACAGACGCTCGTGGCTGGCGATCATCGTTTCATCGGCGATGACCACGATCCGAGAAGGATACAGACGGCTGCTGACCCACTGGCCGACTCGCTCACAAGGCACCGAATATCGATTTCGCGCCACGCTGATCAGGCAGGTGCTGGAGACCCGTACGGTGCGCTCGACGTAGCCATCAAAAGCCGTCGGCATCGGCATCATTTCGACCCGCTCCAGCTCCAAGACCTCTGCCACCGTCAGCCCGTTGTACTGCGGATGCACCAGCTCGCTCCAGAGTGCACGACAGCGTTGGCCGAGCCAGGCATTCAATTCTTCGAAGGTGTGAAACATGCAGTCTTGAGCGTCGAGCCAGATGCGTCGTCTGCTGTCTTGCACGTTCTTTTCAACGATGCCTTTTTCCCAGCCCGAGGCGACATTGCAGAAGTCCGGATCGAACAGGTAGTGCGCGCACATCACGGAAAACCGGGCATTGACCGTGCGGCCTTTGCCCTTGTTAACCTTGTCGACAGCCGTTTTCATGTTGTCGTAGATGCCGCGACGTGGCACCCCACCTAACGCACCGAACGAGCGCGTATGGGCATCGAACAGCATCTCGTGGCCTTGGCTGGGATACGCAACCAACCAGAACGCGCGACTGGCGCACAGCTTCATGTGGGAGACCTGAATGCGTCGGAACAGGCCGCCGATCAGCAGACCTTCTTCGCTCCAGTCAAATTGAAAAGCCTCACCAAGTGCAAACGTCAGCGGTACAAAGGCACGTAACGATTTGCCTTGCTCACCGTGCCACGAGCGGATGAAGGCTGTGAGCTGGCTGTAGCCGCCGTCATAACCCTGGGCTTTGATCTGCTCAAAGAGTGCTTTGGCGCTCCTGCGGTTGTGCTTTGCCCGAAACGAATCAGCCTTCAGCGCCTGCTCCAGCGTCTCGTGGAATGGGCTGAGTTTGTTGAAGGTAGCGCCCCGCTGGTACGCCGGCTGAGTGGCTTCGGGTGCTCTGACCCATTTTCGGATGGTGTTTCTCGACAGCCCGGTACGCTTGGCGATCTGGTGCAGCGACAGCTTGTCGCGAAAGTACATCCTCCGAATTTTCCCCAACATTTCCATGCTGATCACCCTGTGTTCTCCTGCTCGGAAAGTGAGCAGAAGTAGTTGAACACCTGGGTCAGTTTTCAGTCGGCAGAACAGCCTTTACTGGGTCAGTTTTCGGTCAGCGGCAACACGCGTTCGGGTCAGGTGAGATGCAGGTTTCCAAGAAGCTCGTCACCTCTCCGAAGTCAGGTACATCTATTCCGCGCTCATTTCCATTTCCGGACTTAAAGTGCCTAACCATGCGACAAGACAAATTATGACGACTGCCATTGAAAACTCGAGTGTCATGCTGCGGCGCAAAGCATTGACCGCGGCAGAGTATTCTCCATTTCGAACTGAACGCTCCAATACCGGACTTAGGTGAAAGCGGTTCAGCGTGGCTAACACGATCATCCCGGCAAAGAGCAGGACCTTCAAAAACAGCAGTACACCGTACGTAGTGAGCATCACTTCATCGAGATTTGGACCGATGACAAACAGGTAATTCACTACGCCTGTGATGCTTATAATCACTACGATTACAGCGCCGGCCGATTCAAAACCAGTCAGCACCCGTGCAAGAATTCGAGCTTCTTGTTCGCCCTTTAGCGATTTCAACCGCAGCAGTAGAGCGAATGCCAATAGAGCACCCAGCCAGCCACCTGCGGCTAGAAGATGGAATATATCGGTGATGAAATGCCAGTAGCGTCGGCTGCCTTCATCCATGGCGCCGTGCCCTGTCCAAGCCAACGTCGCCAACGCAATCGCTCCGCATACGGTGACGATCCAGAGACTGGGTGTCGGAAATCGCTTATTCAACGCGACGCCAATAATTGCCAACACCAAGGCAGCTATTCGGACCATCCAGGTCAACCCGACGTCGGTCCCCATGAGGACCATTTCAAAAATATGGTGATGTAGCTCCATAAGCTCCGACACACCGCTCATTGCTTTCGCAAGCAACAGCATGGCGACAAGGGATAGAGCTACACCTGCAACAGAAGTACCGTAAAGAAGCGACTCAAAATTCAAGACCGTGCCCGATACTCTTTCCTTTCCCCTGAGGCTGTACAAGCCGAAAATTGCCAATCCGAATAACAACATCAGGTCGAAATAAAGAGCAAAGCGAACCACAATATTTATTGAGTCGCTCATAAATCATTTCACTTTAAATGAGAAGTTGCCGGTGATCGGGTGAGTATCCGAGGAGACAGCACGCCATTCGACTTTGTAGGTACCGGTGGTCAGAGGTGCTGCCGGTGTAATCACCATCGTTTTCGGATCACCGCCACCAGCGACGGCGGCCTTAACACCCATTGGGGAGTTCGGCATGCCAGGCATATCGGTCATGATCAGTTTTGCACCGGAAAACTGAGTGGTGAGATTCTCAGAAAAGTGCAGTTCAATTTTCGAAGGGGCCGCCGCATTCGAGCCTTCTGCCGGAGTCGAAGAAAGGAGCTTTGGATGTGCTTGAACAACTGCACTCAGAAGCAAACCAGCGGTAAGTGCAACAGCTACGGTCGTAGTTTTAAGGAATGACATGCAAGGCTCCTCACAGCAAGAGCTGTTGATTCGAGGTTTGTTTGGGAATATCTAGTTTTTACTTTTCGATTCTTGTTAAAACCACTGATGATTAGCTAGTAGCCTCCTTGTTCTAGGGCAGGGTGAACACGAGAAACTCACTAGGCCCCAACGTCACAGTGCAAGAACACGATGCCACACGAACGCAAACTGTTCGATTACATTTCAGTCAGCTTGACGCGGGTGCTTGGCCGCGAATTGGCGGGCGTAGCGGGATTTAAAGACGAGACCGCGTGCCCGCGATACCAGGGTTTTCACTCATTCAAAAATAACGAAAGTGGACGCTGGGCGCAGGCTGAGAGATCGCCGTTGATCACAAATGCGCCGTTGATCAGCTGACCTTCAAGTCAACACTAGGAAACTCTAGATGGAAGGCCGTTTTTCCACTAAAGGACGTACACCATATCTTGCCATCATGCGCTTCAATTATTGATCGTGTAATCGACAGACCTAGCCCCGCGTTGCTTGGACTGCCTTCTCGCCGAGCTGGGTCCACGCGGTAAAAGCGATCGAACAGCTTTTCAAGGTGTTCGGGAGCAATGGGCTCTCCATGGTTCTCCACAACGACCAATACCGACATCTCCTTCTGCTGAATATCGACACTGATGGACTTCCCTTCATAGGTGTAGCGCAGCGCATTTGAGAGCAGATTAGAAATGGCTCTGTGGAGCATAAGAACATCGCCTCGAACACTGCCCCTTCCTGAAACCGTGAGCTCAATACCTCGCTCATCAGCCAACAGGCGGTAGTATTCGAGCAATTTCTCTACGACTTCCACCAGGTCTATCGGTTTGTTCTCGTGCGTGATCAGACCATTGTCAGACTTCGCCAGAAAAAGCATGTCATCAATCATTCGCCCCATACGCTTCAAATCATCAAGATTTGAGTACAGATTGTCTTCGTAGTCCTCGATATTCCTTTTTCTAGAAAGCACCACTTCCGTGTGGGTCATCAAGTTGCTGACGGGGGTCCGCAACTCGTGAGCAATGTCCGCAGAGAAATTCGATAAGCGAACAAACGCATCGTCCAACCTAGATAACATTGCGTTGAATGACAGCACCATTTGCTGAAGTTCTTTGGGAACCGGTGCTAATGGAATTCGTTCTTTGAGTGATTTAGCTGACATTGAGGCCGCGACCTGAGTGACTTGGCGAATAGGCCGCAGGCCACTGCTTGCAACCATCCAGCCCAGCGCCGCACTGACCAGCGCGCTGATCACCAGCCCTATCCAAAACCATCGCTCTAGCGTCTCGAAAAAGGACATGTGCTGAGTAACGTCAAAGATCAACATGACAGTCAATGGCTTGTCTTGCCCCGTCACAACGGCTTGTGCTGTCACGCCACGGAACATCTGCTCTTGATCTCGCCACTCCCAGACGTTGTTGTTTGGGATTGTGCGGAATTCCTCCGGAACATCGACGGGGCCGGGATCAGCAAACAGTATTTTGCCGCCGCCATCGATTATCAGGGCAGTCAAATCACGGTGAGCGCCAAGCAGCGCCTCCAGCTCAGGCTTAACATCACTGAATTGATCAATGCTGTTCAACCCCGTTAGAATTCTTTGAGTCGAATGGAGTTTTTCGTTCAGCGCCTGCTGATCCAGCATCTTGAAGTGATGCCGGCTGAGGTTATTGAAACTGAGTCCGGCAACGGTGAGAACGGCCGTTACCGCGAGCATGAACATCAGACTCATGCGAGTCGTCAGGGACATCCGGTTCATTCCGACTCCGAATCAGGTGCGTCGAGCATGTAACCCATTCCCCTTGAGGTATGAATCAACTTGACCTCAAAGTCGTCATCTATCTTGGCTCTCAACCTTCTCACTGCAACCTCGATAACATTGGTATCGCTGTCGAAGTTCATATCCCAAACCTGGGAGGCGATAAGTGACTTTGGCAGCACCTCCCCTCGACGTCGTAGCAACAGCTCAAGCAACGCAAACTCTTTGGCCGTAAGGTCTATGCGCTTACCTCCACGAATGGCCCGACGCTTGAGCAGGTCCACCTCCAGATCAGCCAATTTCATATAGGTTTGCGAGGGAGCGCCGTTACCCCGACGCAGCAATGTTCTGACGCGAGCCAACAGTTCAGAAAATGCGAAGGGTTTGATCAGGTAATCATCTGCCCCGAGTTCAAGTCCTTTCACTCGATCCTCAACGCGGTCCCGCGCCGTGAGGAAGAGCACGGGAACATCTTTTCCGGATGCACGAACCTTCTGAAGTACTTCCCAGCCATCCAGCCCGGGCATCATGACGTCTAAAATCAGCAGGTCATAGGCCTCGCTCAAAGCGTGCTGTAGCGCCACTTTGCCATTGGTAAAGCGATCCACATTGAACCCCGCCTCCGTGAGTCCTTGTTGCAAATAGATACCTATTTTGGGTTCGTCTTCAGCAACCAGAAGTCTCATGAGGGTGGCTCTCGGATAATGATGAAGCGCAGTCTGCAACGAAACACGCCAGCCAACCAGCAACTGACAGAAAAGTAATATTGGCTTCAGGTAGATGTCAGCGAGCGCTGTCTAGGGTTCAAGCATGAGTACTTCCTGGTGCTCGACCGACTCTTCAGCATGAAACGTTTGGGAGCCGGAAAAATCATTCCATAAGGAGTTGCCCCCATGAATCGCCTGAAAATGCTGTTTTTTGTGAGCTCAATACTCGTCTCAGCTTCTGTATGGGCTGAAAGTGGCGGAGACCGGGTGATAGAGCGTATGGAAGGCCTGCGCGACAGGGCTGAAGCCGTACTGATTCAAGCTGAAAAAGCCCCTGAAGGACAACGTCATGTCCACATGGCCGAGCATATGAAGATGCTCGGCGACATCATGAGCCAACTCCATAAAGATCATCCAGACGCCTCAATGTCACCCCAGCAGCACCTGACCTGGATGGAAAAACACGACAAAATTGTCGACGACGTTCTGAGTCAAATGCAACGCGAGCACAAGCTGATGCTTTCAGAGAACCACCAGTGAGCAACTCGCTGGAAAGAGCTTTTTAAACAGTCTTGTTGAATGCGGCGTCATCTGGACGCCGTATTTATTTCGAAAACTGACGGAAATGTAATGTTCAGGTCAGTTAACTGGCAGCTCCGCATCATTAGCATAGCCGGTGCTTCCCACTTACTCCCGAGGTCACCATGAAAGCTAAGCTCGTTACCCCAGTCATCGCAGCAATCACCCTGCTATTCGGTGCAACGGCCATGGCCGGCGTAGGTCATGGGAAAGAGGACATCGGTCGTCCTGGAGTCGCCTCTGAGGTTACCCGTACGGTGGAGGTTGAGATGGGTGATCTTTTCTTCAAGCCTGAAAGCATCGACGTAAAACCTGGTGAAACCATTCGATTTGTCCTTCACAATGAGGGTTTGATGCTGCACGAGTTCAACATCGGCAAAGCCGCTGCTCATGCAGCGCACCAAAAAGAAATGGTAAGCATGCTCCAGAACGGGACGCTGACCCCCACTGGTACCGGGAAAGCGATGAGCGACATGGGCCACAGCATGGGTGGAATGAAGATGGTCGGAATGGAACACAACGACCCGAACAGCATCCTGATCGAGCCAGGCGCAACCCAGGAGTTAATCTGGACCTTCAACAACAGCACTGGGCTTCAGTTTGCCTGCAACATGCCGGCGCATTATCAATCGGGGATGGTCGGTCAGTTTGACCTGAAATAAGCCAGAGCTGGCTGCTAACACCGCTTCGATACAAGAGTTGGCTACGCTCTGTCGCAGAGATCACAGCAATGCTCACACAGTGGGGTATAGATCATGAATAACCATCAGCATCCGGATGGAAACACCACCGCCCCATTTTGGAGGCGCAAAACAGGCGTTGTACTGATCATGCTTATTGCGATTGGTGCCTTTTACGTTTTGCGGGAGCATTTCAGCCACGTTTATCCATTTTGGCCTTATCTGATTCTGTTGATCTGTCCATTGATGCATTTTTTTGGACATGGACATGGCGGACATAGCCATGGCGATCAGACAGCAACCAACAAGGACGAAAAAGGGAAATAGCCATGCCTACCATATCGAGCCACCACGAACACAGTCACGCCCATGCTGCTCCGCTCAATGACGATGATCTGCGTGACCCGGTGTGCGGAATGGCAGTCACTTCACCAAGTAAATTTGGTGAGTCTTATCAGGGACAGGCATATCAATTTTGTAGCCTGAAATGCCAGGAGAAGTTTCGAGCTGATCCTGAACGCTTCAGCGGTAATGTTTCGAGCGCCGAATCCCGCGTCACCACTCCAGATTCTGCGGTACAAACAGGCACTGAGTTTACCTGTCCGATGCACCCGGAAATACGCCAGTCCGGACCCGGCAACTGCCCTAAATGTGGCATGACATTAGAGCCGGTCATGCCCGCGCTCGATGAAGAAGAAAATCCTGAACTCCGGGATTTCGCCCGCCGCTTTTGGTGGTCGCTGCCATTAACCGTGATAGTGACCGTGCTCGCCATGGCGGGACACTCGTTACAACTCCTCCATGGCTCGATCCAAAACTGGATCGAGTTCGCTCTGGCGACACCGGTGACTTTATGGGCAGGTTGGCCCTTTTTTGTAAGGGGCATAGCCTCTATTAGAAATCGCAGTCCAAACATGTGGACTTTGATTGGTTTGGGTACCGCCGCAGCCTACCTTTACAGCGTCATGGCAACGTTCTTACCCCAAAGCTTTCCCGCTACCTTTATGCAAGATGGACGTATCGGCGTCTACTTCGAAGCCGCTGCGGTCATCATCTCGCTCACCTTGCTTGGGCAGATTCTTGAGCTCAAAGCCCGATCGCAAACCTCCGCCGCCATTAAGTCCCTTCTCGGCCTGTCGCCCAAGACCGCACGCCGGATCAATGCCGATGGACAGGAAGAAGACATTCCTCTCACCCATGTCCACCTTGGAGACCATCTGCGGGTCAGGCCTGGTGAAAAGGTGCCAGTTGATGGCTCAGTACTGGAGGGTGAAAGTGCGGTGGATGAGTCCATGCTCACTGGCGAGCCAGTGCCGGTAATGAAGAGAGCTGGAGATAGCCTGATCGGCGCCACGCTGAATACACATGGGAGCTTGGTAATGGAGGCGCAGAAGGTCGGCGCCGAGACCATGCTGTCACAGATCGTACAGATGGTCGCTCGGGCTCAGCGCTCCAAAGCACCAATGCAACGAATGGCCGACTCGATTGCCGGCTACTTTGTGATGGGTGTTATCGCGATTGCGATACTGACATTTGTTGGTTGGGGGCTTTTTGGCCCTGAGCCCAGCTGGGTGTTTGGTCTGATCAACGCTGTCGCCGTGCTGATCATCGCTTGCCCCTGTGCGTTGGGTCTTGCTACACCCATGTCGATCATGGTTTCGACAGGTAAAGCAGCTAGCATGGGTGTGCTGTTCAGGGATGCCAGTGCCATCGAAAACCTTTGCAAGATCGACACGCTGATTGTCGATAAGACAGGCACGCTGACAGAGGGGCGGCCAGTGTTTCACAGTGTGGAGGCCACACCCAGATTCAATCCCCACGATGTTCTTCAGCTGGCTGCCAGCCTTGATCAGGGCAGCGAGCATCCCTTGGCTCATGCAATCGTCGATCACGCCCGAACCGAGAACATTAAGCTCACCAAGCCAGAATCCTTTGAGTCTGGTTCAGGTATCGGGGTCAGTGGCATCGTTGATGGCAAGAAGATCCAGCTGGGGAACACCGCGTTGATGGAAGCCGCAGGCGTGAGCACTAAGCCCCTACAAGAGCGTGCAGAGTTGTTGCGACTTGATGGCATCAGCATCATCTACCTCGCAGTCGACGGGGTATTGGCAGGGTTGTTGGCAGTATCAGATCCAATTAAGCCGACCTCCAAAGAAGCAGTCACCAAGCTCAAGGCTGATGACATCAAAATTATCATGGCTACTGGCGACGGGCTCACCACCGCTCGGGCTGTCGCCAGGGAGATGGGGATTGAAGAAGTCCACGGTGAAGTGAAACCTCAGGACAAGGAACGTCTGGTCGCAGACCTCCAGCAATATGGCAGGAAGGTTGCCATGGCTGGTGACGGTATCAACGATGCACCGGCCCTGGCGCGAGCAGATGTGGGCATAGCCATGGGGACAGGGACTGACGTGGCGATGAATAGCGCGCAACTCACGCTGGTAAAAGGCGACCTGATGGGGATTTTACGAGCACGGGCTCTTTCGGTCGCAACAGTAAAAAACATGCGGCAAAATTTGGGTTTCGCCTTTCTTTACAACTCAATGGGCATTCCTCTTGCCGCAGGCTTGCTCTATCCACTTACGGGACATCTCCTGTCGCCCATGATCGCTGCCATAGCCATGAGCGTGAGTTCTGCATCTGTAGTTTTCAATGCATTGAGACTGAGGAATACCCGAATTGACTGAGCTTCAAAATTGCAGCGCACTTGCCATGCGTTTGCATACGACCTGACCAGTCATTCGCATTTGACTGATCAGCGATTGAGAATTTGACCAACCAGACATCAAAGCTGAGGGGCTCATAACGACCCAAAGCGGTAAACCTGGGCAAGTGACTACCCATGTGCTTTCTTCAGTCCCTTCAAGCGCACATTCGCCCTTTGAACAGCGGCCATTTTTTCAGGCCGCTTCATGCGTTTCCATTTTCTGATGTCTTCCTTGCTTCGCCCACAGCTCACACACAGATCACCACTGAGTTGGCAAACTGAGATGCAGGGATTCTCGATTTCTTTAGCCATTGTCAGCCACCTTTGGACACACGTGATTGAGTCAGGCGGGTGTTCCAGTCACCTCCGTGAGTTCGCTGACACTCCTCCTCAGAGTCGAAGCGGACGTTAAGGTTTGAAGGGATCAGATCGATGTTGGCCTCATTCAACGCTAAGGCCGTCAACTCAAAGATGCGCGCCTTAGCGTTAACCAGGGCGCGCTTTCTGTCAGCCTGGGTTTCGAACACCCAGATTACATTCAGGGTTTCAGCCAATGCGTTCAGGTCAGCGGCATGAGTGAGCCAGGTAAAGCCTTCGATTTCACCTTTTGCTGTTTCGCATGCTTCGGTGAGCGTGGTCATCAACCGACGTTCGATTCGTGCCAGTTCACGTTTCCCTGGAGGCATTGCGGGTTCCTTTGGAGACAATGGTGGGGAGGCGCTGAATCAGACAGGTCGAAACTCGACCGTCAGATGGCTGACTTCGTAGACCGGCTTGAGACGTTCACGAATTCTATCGGCGTTCGCAGTGGCCTCACCAAGGACGCTGACGATGGCCGCATGGGCTTGCGGTCCAATCCGCCAGACGTGCAAGTCCGTGATAGTGGCATCCCCCGGTTTCTCAACCAGTTCGCGGATTTCCTCGGCAACGTGTGCGTCTGTCTGATCCAGCAGTACTCCTGCGGTTGCCCCCATCAAGGTCCATGCCCAGCGCGCGATAACAATGGCGCCGACAATGCCCATGACCGGGTCTAGCCAAACCCAGCCGAGATACCGGCCGGCGAGCAGTGCAGCAATGGCCAGAACCGAAGTCAGCGCGTCTGCGATGACGTGGACGTAGGCCGATTTCAGGTTGTTGTCGTTCCCGTGGTGGGCATGGCCGTGATCGTGATCGTGCCCATGACTGTGCCCGTGGCCCAGCAATAAGGCACTGACAATGTTGACGATCAAACCGGCAATCGCGATGAGCGTAGCGGTGCCGAACTGAACTTCCGTTGGCTGCAAGAGGCGCATGACAGACTCAATGCCAATTCCCAGGGAGACCATACCGAGAATCAGTGCCGAGGCGAATCCGCCCAAGTCTCCAACCTTTCCGGTACCGAAACTGTAGCGCTGGCTGGAAGCATGGCGTTTTGCGTATCCGTAAGCGGCCGCCGCGATGCCCAATGCGCCGGCATGGGTTGCCATGTGGAAGCCATCGGCCAGTAACGCCATCGAACCCGTGATATAGCCGGCGGTGATCTCGCCAACCATCATCACCACCGTCAGTGCCACAACCCAAAGCGTACGCTTGGCATTTTCGTCGTGCGCTGAGCCAAGGAACACGTGGTCGTGTGTGTAATTGATGTTGGTGCTGCTCATGAGTGTGTACCTAGATGCGTTCACTTGGCGTAACGGCGAATGGCTTCAAGAAGCTCTTCGACGCCCTTGTTACGCTCTTCTTCGCTGAGCGCAGGGTTCGCGACATGCTCCCGCGCGTGGTCCTCGATGATTTCCTCCATTAAGCCGTTGATTGCTCCGCGAGTGGCAGCAACAAGGTGTAGTGTTTTGGCGCAATCGAGATCCGATTCCAATGCCCGTTCAACGGCTTGGATTTGTCCGGCTATGCGTTTTACGCGTTTGAGAAGATTTTCTTTGTTTGCTGCAATATGGCCCATAGGATACCCCCCCTAGCTATGTATTGAGCATGATAGGCATACCCCCTATACCTATGCAAGACCAAGGAGCGGAGAGAGCATCTACAGTGCCTGGCAGGAAAGAGGCTTCAACTGCGAGTGAGGAGCGAGAGTAGCTGGAATGTCCGCCTCTGACCGTTCTCTCCCGGCCATGACCAAGAAGCGTACTGGTCGAATACGCTGCAAATCGTTTATCAGGTCAAATGCAAACGAGTGATTAAGTCTGTGCAATTACCCGTCAATGACACTCACAACCCGAAACATGTAACTGTTGACCTTGCCGTCGTGTCAACGTTGATGCTATCGGTGCGGTGAAAAGAGACCGCTCAGCACGAGAGGAATAACCATGTTCGTCTTAGATGTATCAGGCATCGGTTGCGGCAGTTGCGTCAGCAAAATCACCAAAGCGATTCAGTCACTGGACAACGAAGCTACCGTTTCCGTGGATCGGTCAGCCGGTAAGGTGAGTGTTGAAAGCAGCGAAAGCCCAGAGCAGATTCGTAAAGCTGTCGAGGCGTTAGGTTTTCCTTCCCAGATCAGTGCTTGAATGCTGGCACCTTTCCATGGTCAGAGCCCCGTATACAGGGGCTCCCCTTGGTTAACCCTCAGGAAGTACCGAAGCAGCCACGTCGGCCACAATTACCGCTCGCAAGCCCTTGCGCTACTAATCACCTCGCAGAGCTTTGAGCAAACCTTTGAATGCTCCATTCAACCTAGTAAAAGCGGCGTCGAAACGTATTCCATTTTCTGTGTACTTTGCGATCTCGACCTGCTGATCGACAGTATTTTGATCAATGGCAGGTTGAGCTGGTGTGCTGTAAAGCAAAGCACCTCCGTAAATATCATTTACTGATTCTTTTCCGGTAATGTGTTTTACATTTGTTGTTTTCAAAGAAATCGGAGTAGCAGGAGTTTCTTTTGTCTGGCTTTGCAAAAGCACAGTAGAAAAATCTAAATCTCGGGCCTTGAAGTTCGGCGTATCAGCGTTTGCGATATTGTTACTCAAGATTTCAGCTCTTTGGCTACGAAAAATTAACGCTCTTTCTGCGGAGCCAAGCGCTTTCTCAAAATTAATACTCACACTCAATCACCCTCAGTAGCGTTGCTATTTTTCATGAGCATCGAACACTTAAGTGTTGACGCGGTGCATCCAGGCTCACATATGCAGTTCCAGTGCAGAAACTAAAAAAACATCTGCACCTTGAAAGCTAACGGACACTTACAATGTTAAGCGCCTCAACTGATACTCAGTTAATAGCGGTGTAACGTTGGAAGATCGAGACCTTACGGATTAAATAGCGTGTTCCTCAAGAGAAATATCGCAACCTGACACAACTGTAATATTGGCCTAAGGTTCCTGACAGGGTATGAGTCTTATAGTCCTATTGAGCCTTAAGCTCTCCCCTAAGAATTGTCACTTGATGTGGATTCGAGGGGTTACCAATACTCATCCGAGGAAATTCAAATGAACCCCATCAAAACTTTGTTCGTCATCGCAGCCCTGACCGTCTCTTCTTTGGCTATGGCTGAAGGCGGTGGTGACCGGGCGTTCGCACGTATGGAAGTGGCTAGGAATAATTCGATGGAGTCGTACCAAGTAGCTCAAACGCAAAGCTCCCAACCTCCCGTCGCAGAAAGCCAAGCCAAAGCGATGGACCACAAGAATTGCTAAATAGCTGGGTACATTCCCAAGCTGACAGAAATGTAATCACTGTGGTGGTTTAAATGTGGCAATTTCTGAGCTCGCTTGCCGTAAGAGTTCGTTTTTTGTGACGGTGGGCGAAGCTCATCCGGGCAACTCATTGGTTGTTTCGTACGGCTTCCCTTTTGACTGATTGGACATAAACGGCATGCATTCCAAAACCTCTAGGCGGACATTCGTTAAAGGCCTGGCCGCTGGTGGCATTCTTGGCGGCCTTGGTCTGTGGCGCACTCCTGTATGGGCAGTGACCAGTCCTGGTCTGCCGAGCGTTCTCACCGGCAACGAATTTGATCTGTTTATTGGTGAAACCCCTGTAAACATAACTGGCTCGCCGCGCACAGCCATGACCATCAATGGTTCGTTGCCCGGACCTTTGCTGCGCTGGCGCGAAGGCGATACGGTCACACTGCGTGTGAAAAATCGCCTGGACCAAGACACCTCAATCCATTGGCACGGGATCATCCTGCCGGCCAACATGGACGGTGTACCTGGCTTGAGTTTCCATGGCATCGCACCCGATGGCATGTACGAGTACAAATTCAAGGTTCATCAGAACGGTACCTACTGGTATCACAGCCACTCGGGTTTACAGGAGCAGGCCGGTGTTTACGGGCCAATCGTTATCGACTCGAAAGAGCCTGAACCTTTTCAATACAACCGCGACTACGTGGTGATGTTGACTGACTGGACCGACGAAGATCCTAGTCGCGTCATGGCGAAGCTCAAGAAGCAATCTGACTACTACAACCATCACAAACGTACCGTTGGCGATTTCATCGACGATGTCAGCAAGGAAGGCTGGTCATCTGCCGTAGCCGACCGGAAGATGTGGGCTGAAATGAAAATGAACCCCACTGATCTCGCAGACGTCAGTGGGGATACTTATACCTACCTCATGAATGGCCAGGCGCCTAACGGTAACTGGACCGGTATTTTCAAACCGGGTGAGAAGTTACGCCTGCGCTTTATCAACGGCTCGGCGATGAGCTATTTCGACGTCCGCATTCCTGGCTTGAAAATGACCGTTGTGGCCGCCGACGGCCAACATGTCAAACCGGTGAGCGTCGACGAATTCCGCATCGCCGTGGCAGAAACGTATGACGTGATCGTAGAACCTGCCAGCGAAGAGGCTTACACAATCTTCGCCCAGTCCATGGATAGAACCGGTTATGCACGTGGAACCTTGGCAGTTCGCGAAGGATTAAAGGCACAGGTACCTGCGATTGATCCTCGGCCGCTTTTGACCATGGATGACATGGGTATGGGCGGTATGGCGGGCATGGACCATGGCAGCATGGCTGGTATGGGCGGCGGCGACATGTCAGGCATGGCTGGCATGGACCACAGCAAGATGGCCGGAATGGACCAAAGTAACATGACCGGGATGACCGGCATGGACAGCGGTGACATGACTAACATGGCCGGTATGGACCACAGCAAGATGGCGGGCATGGACAAAGGCGACACGCCCAACATGGCCGGCATGGACCACAGCAAGATGGCGGGAATGGACAAAGGTGACATGTCCAACATGGCCGGCATGGACCACAGCAAGATGGCAGGCATGGGCGGCATGGGTGGCGAAATGCAGACTCACCCAGCCTCCGAAACCAATAACCCCTTGGTTGACATGCAAGCCATGAGCCCGACACCGAAGCTAAACGATCCTGGCATTGGCTTGCGGAACAATGGCCGTCGCGTGCTCACCTACTCAGATCTGAAAAGCACTTTCCAAGATCCTGACGGCCGCGAACCCAATCGCACCATTGAGCTGCATCTGACCGGTCACATGGAGAAGTTCTCGTGGTCATTCAATGGCATCAAATTCTCTGACGCCGAGCCGTTGCGCCTCAAGTATGGCGAGCGTCTGCGCATCACCCTGGTGAACGATACCATGATGACCCACCCCATCCACCTCCACGGCATGTGGAGCGACCTTGAGGATGAGAACGGCAAATTCATGGTGCGCAAACACACGATCGACATGCCGCCTGGAACCAAACGCAGCTACCGAGTCACTGCTGATGCCTTAGGTCGCTGGGCCTATCACTGCCACCTGCTATTCCATATGGAAATGGGCATGTTCCGTGAAGTACGGGTTGATGAGTAAAGGAGACGATCTGTGAGCACATACCTAAATCGTAAATCGCTGGTCGGCTGCCTCTTTGCCGTCGGCTTGATGGGTGGACTCTCGTCCGTGACGCTGGCAGTCGAAGATAGTAGTGATCACTCACCTGCTACTCCTGCGAAAGCAACGAGCAAGCCTGCAACTGCGACAAACGAGTCTAAGCCCGATCACGGGTCAATGGACCACAGCAAGATGAGCCATGAGTCGATGGATCATGACCAAAAAACCAAAAAGGCAGATTGAGATCATGACCAGGAAGTTTTTACGCCCAACGTTGATGGCACTGGCAGTTTCTACCAGTCCTGCTTTCTTTGTCGTGGCTCACGCCGCTGAAGAGATGGATCACTCCAAGATGGACCACGGCTCAATGGGAGCTATGGACCATAGCAAGATGGGGGCTATGGATCACAGCAAGATGAGTATGGATGACGGGAAAATGGACGGAATGGAAAGTATGGATGGAGGGGCGACTACCACCAGTCGAACCCCAGTCCCCGTACTTACCGACGCTGACCGTGCAGCCGCCTTTCCAGATGTCGCTGGTCATGGTGTCCACGACAAAAAACTCAACTCCTTCATGCTGCTGGATAAGTTCGAGTACCAGGATGCTGACAACGGTAGTGCATTGGCTTGGGATGCAAAAGGATGGATCGGCGGTGACGTTGATCGACTGTGGTTGCGCTCGGAAGGCGAACGTACCAATGGCGTAACGGAAAGCGCTGAACTCTCAGCACTTTGGGGGCACTCCATCGGTCCATGGTGGGATGTCGTCACCGGCGTACGACAAGACTTCAAGCCCGGGTCACCACAAACTTGGGGAGCGCTCGGTATTCAGGGCATGGCCCTCTATAACTTTGAAGCCGAAGCGACTGCCTACATCGGTGAGAACGGTCAAACCGCAGCTCGATTGGAAGGCGACTACGACATTCTGCTGACCAATCGCCTGATCTTGCAGCCGACGGCCGAAGCCAATTTTTACGGAAAAAATGATCCTCAACGCGGCATTGGGTCTGGATTGGCAAACACCGAAGTAGGGCTCCGATTGCGTTATGAGATTGTTCGCCAATTTGCCCCTTATATTGGTGTTAGCTGGAGCCGCTCCTACGGCAATACGGCAGACTTGGCCAGCGATGAAGGAGAGGATGCGAACGAGGCGCGATTTGTCGCCGGTATTCGGATGTGGTTTTGAGGGCCTGACATGAAAAGAACATTGAAAACATTGACTGCTGCCGGGGTGGTCGCCGCAATAGTAGGTGCCGGCGTGGTGTATTCTGGTGTGATCAATGTTGGGGCGGATGATCCGCATTTCGGCCCCGTTCACTCACTTCTTTCCACTGCTCGGGATCGCTCGATTGCTGTGCGCTCACGCGATATTAAAGTCCCCGACCTGAGCGAAGAAGCTCTCATCCGCGCAGGTGCTGGCAACTACAACGCTATGTGCATTGGTTGCCATCTGGCTCCAGGTATTGCAGGAACCGAATTAAGTAATAGCCTTTACCCTGCACCTCCGAATCTTTCAAAACTGGGCGTTGATGGAAACCCTTCCGCAGCTTTCTGGATCATCAAGCATGGAATCAAATCCACAGGCATGCCCGCTTGGGGTAAAAGCATGGCCGATCCCTACATATGGGGAATGGTCGCTTTTCTCCAACAGCTGCCTTCATTGGATGCAGAGCAATACAACGCTCTAGCAACCAGCAGCGGTGGTCATCAACACGGTGGCGGCGAGAGCAAAATGCATAACCATGAAGGCCAGCATGAGGGCCAAAAAGGGGCTGTCGCGGGGCATCATGATGCGGGTGCAGCCGAAGAGATAGCCGAAGCAGGCGACCATCATGGCGAGAGAAACAGCGCCCATGCCCATGAGGCGGCCGCAGCGCCTTCTCAGGATGAAAGTACCAAACACGCCCATCCTCAGGTTTTGGAGGCTTCACATGACGCTCCTGCAACTCCGGCCGTTCAGCCAAAAACTCATACCCACGCTGATGGGAAGGAGCATACCCATGCGAAATAACTTTCTTCGTCCCGGTCGGGCACTTCGCCTCGCTGCGTTCGCGGCTCTGTTTATCAGTTCAGTTGGTCATGCAGCAGAGTCGCTGACGATCGACGTCCATCGTGACGCTAACTGTGGATGCTGCAAGAAGTGGATCCAGCACCTTGAAGCTAACGGCTTCACCGTCGTTGATCATGTAGAAACCAACATGAGCGCGGTCAAGCAGGATCTCGGTGTTGCTCCACGACTCTCGTCCTGCCACACCGCAGTGATCAACGGAAAATTTGTTGAAGGCCACGTACCAGCTGAGCAAATAGTTGCCTTGAGCAAACGCGATGACCTTATTGGGATTGCTGTGCCGGGGATGCCGGCAGGCTCGCCTGGTATGGAGGCTGGTGGGAAGCAGGATGCGTATCAGGTCATCGGTCTGAGCAAAGCAGGTACTGACCAAGTGATCGCTGAGTACCCGGCAAACTAATCACAAAAGTTCATTACCCGAACGGTGGCAAAGCGGTCGAACCGGCGTCGGCAAAAACTCTCAACTATCCAGGTGCGCAAGCACGGTAAAGAAATTGGGAGTCGGCGCACGAATAGCCCATCATGGCCCAGCATCAATACGATGCCGCAGTCAGATGCCGAATGACTATACGTGTGCAGTCAGCACGGAAAAAAGTGGAAGTAGGCCGAGCTAGAGAATGAAAAGCTGGGTTACAGCAGAGACCGTGCGCTGGGCGGGTCATGCATGGGTTGGCCCTGGTATCGGTGTCTTTTATGGCCGTGCCGGTCACCAAGAATGGCACCTCCATCAAGCACATCAGATCTCAGTTGGCCTCGACTCAACTGTATCGGTTCAAACCCCGATGGGTATTCAAACAGGGGGCGCCATCTTCATTCCGGCCGGTATGAAACACCAACTGAGCGCCGGTCACGTTCTGTCGATCTATGTGGATGCGCTGTCCGAGGAAGCCCGCGCTCTGCGGGGTGCGGAAGAAGCGAGGGTGATTTGGATCACTCCGGCGGACGTAGCGCCGATAGTCGACGCACTGCACGAGCCAGGACACACTGATCTCCAGGTTAGGACCGGGGTGCGCCAGGCACTGCGACTGCCCGATCTCCCGCCCCCAGATCCTCGCTTGATCAAGGTCATTGAGGCGCTGAGCAGAGGCCAAATGGGACGCGAAGAGTTGGCCGCGGTGGTGCATCTATCCCCCACGCGGTTTTCTCATTGGTTCGTGGAGCAGACGGGGCTGCCGCTTCGCAGTTACGCGAGATGGTTACGTCTCACGCAAGCCCTGCAGCATTTGGCAAAAGGTGCACGGCTGACCGACGCGGCTCATGAGGCGGGCTTTTCAGACTCGGCTCATTTCTCCCGGACATTCCGGGCGCTACTGGGTATCGATCCGTCATCCGCCTTGGCAGATGTTCATCTCCAGGAGGTTTAGCTCTTTCGTTCAAGTCGAAAGCTCACCTCTTAACATATTGTGATGGTTCCATATCTAGGAGCTGAGCAATGCCTTCCTTTCTACGATTCGCCTTACGGTGGGTGAGCTATCCACTCGTGTTTGGCGGCTCTGCTGCCTTCATGATCTGGACGCTGTATACCGGCGTACCGTATTGGCCCACGACTCCCCTAGTTGCTGCAGTGGGACTTTTGATCATTGCTGGTTTGGAGCGCATCCAACCTTTCCGAGAAGCTTGGCTTGAGGATCATCACGACACCGCGACAGACCTGCTGCACATGTTGGTGAACCTTTCTGTCATTCAATTCACAGCTGGAGTCCTGGTCAAGCTTGGTGATGCGGTGCCAGCTTCGGTTCGTCTCTTTCCGATCGAGAGCCCGCTGTGGCTGCAGTTGCTACTAGTCATCGCCGTACTCGATCTGAGCCTATATGTCATGCACCGGATCAGTCACCGAGTGCATTGGCTGTGGCGTTTTCACATGCCACATCACAGCGCCGAGCGGTTGTATTGGATGAACGGGGAGCGACGACATCCGTTGCACGCGGTGCTTATGGCGAGTCCGGGGCTGGTGATCCTGTTCGCATCAGGCGCACCCTCCGCAGTTGTGGCCACTTGGTTTGGAGTTCTAACAGTGCACTTGGCCTTCCAGCATTCGAACCTGGACTACCGGGTGGGATGGTTGCGCCACATTATCGGTGTTGCCGAAATTCATCGCTGGCATCACAAACGCGACTTTGAAGACGCCCAGGTCAACTATGGTGAGTTTCTGATGGTGTGGGACCGAATATTTGGCACGTTCTATGACAGTCTGGGGAAACTAGGCCAAGCCGAGGTCGGATTGCATGGAAAGGATTACCCCAAAAATTACCTTGGACAGCTCATCGAACCCTTTGAGCATGGCCGTGTAAACAAAGGCTAGTGGGCTCCCTTACTTTGCAGCTACGGCAGCTACGGCAGCTACCGAGGCCACACTAATAGTAAAACCAATCAAACGTGATCCGAACGGTATTCTGTGAGCTTTAACTACTTCCATGCTCAGGGAGTCAGGCTTCGCTGTTTAGCGAGTCCTTGTTTCTAGGCAAGGAGACTCATGTTGACCTGCTGGGCTATCTGGCTGGTTCCTCCTGACAGATTCGTAATGGTTTATCCCTTTACCTGCGACTAAACTCCTTCGCATGAAACGCTATCTGCGGTGTTGCCTCATTTTCCTGATCAGCTTGGCGCTTCCCCTCAGCGGGATGGCGGGTATTCAGTCACCGATAGAACCTTGCCCGATGAAAACGACGGGCATGACCATGATGGCTGATATGAACCAGGACTGCTGCGTCGAGATGAGCAGCTCCTCCGACCATGGCAAACCCTGCAAACCTGGTCAGGAATGCAGGAGCGCCAGTCTGCTACAGGTGTCGTTTGGGAAACCTGCCACCCGTTTGTCCAGTCCTCAGATGCTGACAATCTTCAGCGACTCCCTGCCTACTCAGACCCCGTCCGGGGTGTGGCGACCGCCTCGCGCTTGATTCCTGTACCACACTGAGCCTCATCCTGCTCTGGCGCGGGATGGCATATCTGTGCGCATGTTTAGAGAGGCGCGCAGTGGATCATCACAGGAATCGTGAACATGAATTCCAAGTGCTACTGCACCGGTTGGCCCCTCGTGGCGGCCCTGGCGGCAAGCGTGCTGGCGTTGCCAAGTCTTGCTGCGCCCCTGACACTCGACGAAGCCTTACGCTTGGCTGAAAACAATGCACCATCACTGACCGCCCAAGCAGCCAAACTGCAAGCCGCCAGCAGCGCCGCCATTCCAGCCGGTGAACTACCCGACCCGAAGCTCCTACTGGGCGTACAAAACTATCCCATCGGCGGCCCTGACCGCTGGCGCCTCGAGCAGGACTTCATGACCATGCAGATGGTCGGCGTCATGCAGGAGGTACCCAACCGTGACAAGCGTAGGGCGCGCATTGAAGTTGCGGAAGCGTCAATAGATCGAGCCGCGGCCGAAAGCCGTGTCGAGCGCTTGAACGTTCGTCAGGCCACGGCATTAGCCTGGATCAGCAGCTACTCCGTCGAACGTAAAGAGGCGCTTTTTCAGGATTTTTACCGGGAGAACCGTCTATTGGCTGATACCGTCCGGGCGCAGATCGCCGGAGGCCGTGGTCAGCCTGCCGATGCAGTAACGCCGAAACAGGAGGCGGCTCAGTTGGCGGAACAACAAGACGACCTGATCCGTTTGCGGGCTCAAGCCAGAGCAGCTCTCAGACGCTGGATAGGTCCGGCCGCCAATGACCAGCCCGTCGGCAGCTTGCCCGAGTGGCCCATCGACGCTTCGGGTTACCCGCATAAGCTGCAACATCACCCCGCACTGGCGGCGTTCGTTCCAATGACTCGCGAAGCGCAGGCCAAGGTCCGTGAAGCCAAGGCGGAAAAGCAGTCCGACTGGAGTTGGGAGCTTGATTACCAGCGGCGCGGCCGTCAGTTCGGCGACATGGTCAGCGTGCAGTTCACGTTCGACCTGCCACTGTTCCCCGACTCCCGACAAAACCCGAAGATCGCCGCCAAACACGCCGAACTGAATCAGTTGGAGGCCGAGCGCGAGGCTCTCATACGTGAACATACCCAGCAACTGGAGGACGATTTGGCCGAGTACGAGCGTCTAAACCGTGCCATGCGCCGCAGCCAGGACAGTCTGCTACCCCTGGCCAAGGAAAAGGTGGCGCTGACCATGGCCAGCTACCGCGCCGGTAAAAGCGACTTGGCGGCGGTCATCGCGGCCCGACGGGAACTCATCGAGACCCGCCTCAAACAGATCGACTTCGAAGAACAGCGCGCCCTCACCAGTGCTCGCCTGTATTTTGCTTATGGGGACGCCAATCAATGAGCACTCGAATCTGGAAAGGGGCTTTGCTGACAGGCCTCTCGATTGCCTTGGGCGCTGCCGGCGGTTATTGGTTCGCTCAGCAGCGCATGAGTGCAATGCCTGAGACCACCTCCGAACAGGCCCCTAAAACGCAAGACGAACGCAAAGTACTGTATTGGTACGACCCGATGCAGCCGCAACAGAAATTCGATAAACCAGGCAAATCTCCCTTTATGGATATGGAGTTGAAGCCCCGCTACGCTGATGCTGCAGCGGACAGTGCGGCCATCAGTATTGACCCCAGCCTGACCCAGAATCTCGGCTTACGACTGGCCACAGTCACTCGCGGCGTGCTTGCTTCCAGCCTGGACGTGGTCGGTGTGCTGGCATTCGACGAGCGGGATGTTGCGGTGATTCAATCGCGTACTGCTGGCTTTGTGGAGCGGGTGTATGCCCGTGCTCCAGGCGATGTGCTCAAAGCCCATGCGGCTTTAGCCGATATCCTGGTCCCGGAGTGGGCCGCTGCTCAGGAAGAGTTTCTCGCACTCAAACGCAGTGGCGATGCCGACTTGCTGGCGGCAGCGCGCCAACGCTTGCGCTTGACCGGGATGCCAGCGACGTTGATTGCTCAAGTGGAGCGAAGCGGCAAGACCCAGCCGGTCCTGACGCTCACCAGCCCCATAAGCGGTGTGCTGCAAGAGTTGAATGTACGTTCGGGTATGACCGTGGCGGCCGGCGAGACGCTGGCTCGAGTCAATGGCTTGAGCAGCGTCTGGCTGGCAGTGGCCGTTCCAGAGTCGGAGACTGGATCGATCATCATGGGGCAAGCGGTCGAAGCACGTCTGCCAGCCTTTCCGGGCACAGTGCTTAAGGGCACGGTCAGTGCGATTTTGCCCGAAACCAATCCCGACAGCCGAACTGTGCGTGTGCGGGTCGAACTGCCCAACCTGGATGGGCGACTCAGGCCGGGTATGACGGCCCAGGTGCACCTGAATCGTTCGACCGAACAAAGTGTGCTGTGGGTGCCGAGCGAGGCAATCATTCGCACCGGCCGACGAGTCTTGGTGATGCTCGCCGAAGACGCTGGTCGCTACCGCCCCATAGAAGTGCAACTCGGGCAGGAAAACGAAGGCAAGACGGTGGTTTTAAAGGGGTTGGAAGAAGGTCAGCAGGTAGTCAGCTCTGGACAGTTTCTGCTCGACTCTGAGGCCAGTCTCAAGGGCATTGTTGCGAGCACGCTGGAAATGTCACCACCCAGCGCAGCAGCCTCCAGCTTTCATGAGGCGGATGGGCAGATCGTCGAGATCAATAACCAAGACGTAACAATTGCCCTTGGTCCGTTCAAGACGCTGGGCATGCCTGGTATGACAATGACCTTCCCATTGGCTGACCCTGCTCTCATTCAAGGTCTCAAGACTGGCGAGAAGGTTAGGGTCTCGGTTAGCCAAACCGATGATGGTTTGCGCGTTGAACACCTGGAAAAACTAGGGGGCCAGCCATGATCGCCGCCCTGATTCGCTGGTCAGTGGCAAACCGCTTTCTGGTGCTGCTGGCGACGATCTTCGTCACGGTTTGGGGCGTCTGGTCGGTTCAGAGCACACCCATCGATGCATTGCCAGACCTTTCCGATGTTCAGGTGATTATCCGCACCCCTTATCCGGGACAAGCGCCGCAGATAGTTGAGAACCAGGTGACCTATCCGTTGGCCACCACCATGCTCTCGGTGCCGGGGGCTAAGACCGTACGCGGCTATTCCTTTTTCGGCGACAGCTTCGTGTACGTGTTGTTCGAAGACGGCACGGACTTATATTGGGCCCGCTCGCGGGTGCTGGAATACTTGAGTCAGGTCCAAAGCCGCCTACCGGCTTCCGCCAAACCGTCCTTGGGACCCGACGCCACAGGCGTGGGCTGGATCTATCAGTACGCACTGGTGGATCGCAGTGGCGGACACGACTTGGCGCAACTGCGCGCCTTGCAGGACTGGTTCCTCAAGTTCGAACTCAAGACCCTACCGAATGTTGCGGAAGTGGCCACCGTGGGCGGCATGGTCAAGCAGTATCAGGTGCAGCTCGACCCACTGAAACTGGCCAACCTAGGCATCACTCAAGCAGCGGTGACTGAGGCTATCGGCAAGGCCAATCAGGAAACCGGTGGTGCGTTACTGGAGATGGCGGAGACCGAGTTTATGGTGCGCGCTTCCGGTTACCTGAAGACGCTCAATGACTTTCGTTCGATTCCGCTCAAGCTCGGTGCCGGCGGGGTGCCGGTGACCCTCGGCGACGTGGCAACGATCCAGTTGGGCCCGGAGATGCGTCGTGGTATCACCGAGCTCGACGGCGAGGGTGAGACTGTCGGCGGCGTGGTTATTCTGCGTAGCGGCAAGAACGCTCGTGAGACCATTGCGGCGGTCAAGGCCAAACTGGACGACCTGAAAAGCAGTTTGCCGGCGGGGGTGGAAATCGTCACCACCTATGACCGCAGCAAACTGATCGATCGCGCCGTCGAAAACCTCAGCTACAAGCTACTCGAGGAGTTCATCGTCGTCGCGTTGGTCTGTGCAGTATTCCTCTGGCATCTGCGTTCATCCCTGGTGGCAATCATCTCCTTACCGGTGGGGGTGCTGATTGCCTTCATCGTTATGCGTTACCAAGGGATCAACGCCAACATCATGTCCTTGGGCGGGATCGCCATCGCCATCGGCGCCATGGTCGATGCCGCCGTGGTAATGATCGAGAACGCCCACAAAAAGATTGAGGCCTGGCATGTGGCCCATCCAGGGGAAGAGTTGAAGGGCGAACGTCACTGGCATGTGATAACCGAAGCGGCGGCGGAGGTGGGACCGGCGCTGTTCTTCTGCCTGCTGATCATCACCCTGTCATTCATTCCAGTGTTCACCCTAGAGGCCCAAGAGGGTCGTCTATTTGGTCCATTGGCCTTCACCAAGACCTATGCCATGGCTGCGGCGGCAGGACTATCGGTAACCCTGGTGCCGGTGCTGATGGGCTACTGGATTCGTGGACGGATCCCCAAAGAGGACCGGAATCCTCTGAACCGCTGGTTGATCAGGATCTATCAACCGGCCCTGGATGCGGTGTTACATCGGCCCAAAGTCACCCTGTTGATCGCTTTATTGGTCTTCCTTAGCGCGTTGTGGCCGATCTCCCGTTTGGGTGGCGAATTCCTCCCTGCGCTGGACGAGGGCGATTTACTCTATATGCCTTCGGCTCTGCCGGGATTGTCGGCGCAGAAAGCAGCGCAGTTGCTGCAACAGACTGACCGTCTGATCAAGACAGTACCCGAAGTTGAACACGTCTTCGGTAAGGCCGGCCGCGCTGAAACTGCCACCGACCCCGCGCCGCTGGAGATGTTCGAGACCACTATCCAGTTCAAACCTCGCGAGCAATGGCGTCCTGGTATGACCCAGGAAAAATTGGTGGAAGAGCTGGATCGAGTGGTACGGGTCCCTGGCCTGACTAATATCTGGATACCACCGATCCGCAACCGCATCGACATGCTCGCCACCGGGATCAAGAGTCCGATCGGAGTAAAAATTGCCGGCAGCAACTTGATGGAGATCGATGCAGCCACGCAGGCCGTCCAGCGCGCGGCCAAGGACGTGCCCGGTGTCAGTTCGGCACTGGCCGAACGATTAACCGGTGGGCGTTACGTCGATGTGGATATCGACCGCAAAGCCGCTGCCCGCTACGGATTGAATATCGCTGATGTGCAGTCGATCGTGGCCGGTGCTATTGGCGGTGAGAACGTTGGCGAGACCATTGAAGGGCTCGCACGCTTCCCTATCAACGTACGTTATCCCCGTGAGTGGCGTGACTCGCTCGGCGCCCTGGAGCAATTGCCAATCTACACCCCTTTGGGGAGTCAGATCACTCTTGGTACCGTGGCGAAGGTCAAAGTCAGTGAAGGCCCGCCGATGCTCAAGAGCGAAAATGCCCGACCTTCCGGATGGGTGTATATCGACGTGCGTGGCCGGGACATTGCTTCCGTGGTTGCCGATCTGCGTCGGGTTGTGAGTGAGCAGGTCAAGCTGCAGCCAGGCATGAGCCTGAGTTACTCGGGACAGTTCGAGTTTCTTGAGCGAGCCAACGCACGGCTCAAACTGGTGGTGCCCGCCACGCTGCTGATCATTTTCGTACTGCTGTACCTGACGTTTGCCCGATTCGACGAGGCTTTGCTGATCATGGCCACCTTGCCGTTCGCCCTTACCGGTGGGGCGTGGTTCCTCTACCTGCTGGGATTCAACCTGTCGGTGGCTACTGGCGTCGGTTTCATTGCTCTGGCGGGTGTTTCTGCCGAATTCGGTGTGATCATGCTGCTCTACTTAAAAAACGCCTGGGCCGAGCGTGTAGAGGCCGGCGACAGTACTGAGCGTGGACTAATCGCAGCGATTAGCGAAGGAGCCGTGCAGCGTGTTCGACCCAAGGCCATGACCGTAGCCGTCATCATTGCTGGCCTGTTGCCGATCCTATTGGGTAGCGGTACCGGTAGCGAAGTAATGAGCCGCATTGCCGCGCCCATGGTCGGTGGCATGGTTACCGCGCCCTTACTGTCCCTGTTTGTTATTCCGGCAGCTTACCGCTTGATGCGCCTCCGGCGCCTCGCTGTTGAATCTAAACTCTCGCAAGGAAGCGGACTATGAAGTAATCGTGTCCGCCACTGCTGCACGGCTCCTGGTTGCATGCGCAATATCATCCAGCGGTCTGGCTTTCTGATTGGACAGAGGACGGGCCTTATAATCAATCCGGGATCGAACTCTATCGGCAATGCGCCAAAACACAGCTGATAGAGATCGACGCCGGAGGCTAATAAGTCCTTCTCGATGCGGATAGGTTGTAAGAACGAAGGCATATTTCTTCTTAGGCAAACCCGGAGGAATGTATGGAAGTGTCGGGCTTGATCGATTTACTGGCTGGTAAAGGAAACAGCTTGATCGGCAGTGTTCTGAGCGATGCCGAAGCGGTGTCGTTTGTTGAGGCGCATTTTCCGGGCAGAGCGTACTGCTTGGTAGCTGATTGGACGTTGATCGATGTATCCGTTTCCGACGAGCAGGCTAGAATGCTTGCGACGCTGGGCCTCGCGGCCAGCATCGTTTATGCGCTTTGCGTCATTGAAGACAGTCGTGGGCGTTTTCTTCCAGGAGACTGGGTTAAAAGCTCATATGAAGTTTCGTTCACTCATGAATGCCTATTCGAAACTCAAAACACTGTCTATGTCTTGATGAGAGGCGGTCGCAGGTTAGGTGCAGATCTGGAATTTTTACTGAGCCTACGCTGATGCACGTATTGCTACACCCCCCGAGGCGTTGTCGAGGGATGCTTCAAGTAAGCTCATACCCCTCTAGGCTGGATTCAGCACTGGCGTTTGAGAGCAGACAATCAGCTGTCTCGCCCCGCGGGTGGTAAGCGTCTGGGCAACACGCCCTCCTGATGCCATCGCTTAAGGCGATGGTGTCCACCTCATTTGAACTGACACCATTTTTAGAAAATCTGGTCACTTGTGAAAGCTCCCCAGCAGCGCCAGCACGGGGATGAGAGCAATGCCAAGATGTATTGACCAGACGCTTACGCATGATTGCTCCCTTACACACATACCCCGACGCGCTGGAGAATTGACTGAAAGTCGCTCCCCCAGGGTGCCCGATTACATCGACCTCTTAAAATTTTGCGATGTTGTTTTCGCCGATGTGATTCGTGGTTGCGTCGTTGCCAGCTTGGGAAATTGCGTTCGGCGAGCCGAGGCCAGATATTTCTGTCCAGGGATTCAACCCCCTGTCCGAATAGTTCGCCACAACGGCACCCGTTACCCCCCCTCCGGTAGCGTGGAGGTATGCATGAGAGTTTGCGGGACGTCACTCCGCCCTGCGCGACAGCACCTTTAGCGTCGCTTGCGCCAGTTACAGTCGATGTGGCTGCCGTCTCCGTCTCGATCAGCTCTTTCTCACGCGCAGGCCTTGTTGCTCACCAGGCGCTGTGCAGCCACCGCACGTTGCTGTGCTTGATTCTGGCGTGTTGCCAATCGCTCCAAGGCCAATATATGGGGTGCAGGATTGGTTTTAAGCAGAGTCTACTTTAGGAACTTCAGCCGCCGGGTTCCCTCTTTATTGACGTTCCCCAGCCGAGAAAGAGTTTTCAGATCCGAACCTTGTTCCAAGATCGCAATGAACTTGCCAATCTTGCAACCCGAGGTTACGTACTGAGTTCAAAGTGTAAATTCAAAAAGGCATTGGTCAGCGCCTTTCCGGCGGCTGTGGAGCTGGTTAACGCGGCTGCATATCCATTTGGTGTTGGCGCTGCATCAGCTGATCGATCATCATCTGCTGCATGCCCATGTACCGATCCATCATGTACTGGTGCTGCTTCATCTGCTCCGGGGTCATCGCTGAGTATCGGTCCCCCATATCCTTCCAGCCCATCATCCCGCTTTTCATCATTTGACGCCCAATCATCCCTCGGCCCCACAAGTCCCCCATCATTCCCATGCCGCGTTGCATCATCGCTTGATGCTCCTGCAAGAGTTTCTGACGCTCCTTGGGGTCCTTGGCTTGTTGGATCTCGGTCATAACCTCCTCCATCTTCTTCAGATGCTCTTGAGCCTGTGCCATGTGCTTATCAAATTCTTCGACATTGACGGCTGGTTGTTGTGCTAGGGGCATGGGGCTTCCTTCAGTGCCTTGCGCGGCCAATGCCCAGGCTGGGGTGAGTGATGCGCCTATCAGGAACGCGGTTAGCTTTGTCAGTTTCATATCATGATTCCGCTCAATGGGAACGCGCAACTTAACCGCTCTGCGCGAAGGAACAGCACAACTAAAAATATAGCTCCGAATCGCCTCTCGGGTTGATCTTGATCAAGAAGTCCGGGCCAAATGGTTGGCCCGATTTGAGCACACCAAAGATGATGTGCAACAGCTTGCGCATCGCTGCACAGTTTTCCTGAGTTACGCGTCCGCCGGCTCGGCATCGATACCCACCAGCAGGCGGCGGCGTTCATGCCACGGGATTGTCATGTCTGCCGCTCGGAAGGTTTTTCCGCCTTATCATGCACCGAGCTTATCAAAGAGAGCGACGCGTGAAGGCGACGCTGATGGTGGTCAATGTGGCTAGCAGGCGGAGAGCTGGTGTTTACGTTGATGGTCGTTTGTTGACCAAGCCTGCTCGAAATTCGTGTAAGGCCATGACCAAGAAATAAAAAAAAGGCGCCACAAGGGCGCCTAAGCCGCCTCCCACCAAAGGAATAACAAGGAGACGGGGTGTACCTAGCAATCGAACAATTGATGCTGCAGGTTAGCGCTCGTTAAAGCAGTTGCAGTGGGTACTCGACAATCAGACGAACCTCATCCAAATCAGATTCGAAGGCAGTAGCCCGAGTCGTCGCTTGGCGAACACGCAAAGACATGTCTTTCAGAGAGCCGATTTGAATGATGTACTTAGCTTCGATGTCACGCTCCAACGCTTCTGGTCCTGTAGTGGGGCGCCATCAGCTCCTCGGCGCATATAGAAACTGTTCGCATTCGAGTAGGTTTTCTCCGAGCGCTAATTAATTGTAATTAGATATTAGTCAGTAATACCTGTCAGAAAGCTGCCGCTAACATTACTTATGTGTCAGGTATGATATTTGCTCTGTTAATGTCATTCCTGACAGTGCATCGTGGTTTACACCTCGTCAGCTAAATAGGCTCGGATGGTGCTTAACACCTATGCGCATCGAAATGCTAACCAACTAGAAGCTGACAGGAATGTAATCTTAATTTCAGTCGACTGTCCGTCAAACGTGGTCTAGGGTGAAATGTGAGCCTTTGGGTATGTGCTTACTTGAGCGTTGTGAAACAGCATTTTGCTCGAGTTACGCTTGGTAGTCTTGAGGCTTGGGGTAAACATCTTGAGGCCGAACATTTTCGTCTAATGATCAACTGTGATGAAAATCTATTAGACGTCGGCCAATTTTTGTTGAGCGGTTCCGTTTCCACCTCCACGTGTGCGGGGTTTGCGCCGAGCCTCTGTGAGGCTTGCGCCCAGGGCTGTAAACGAGTCGATGGAGGTATGGGAGATTGCGTCAGGGCCTGTTGTGAATGGGATCAGCGTTGCCGAAAAATGGTTGGCACTTAGGGTTGGTCAGGCCTCATGCGGTTCAGAAATAGCAATTTCCGTGTTCGGTGGGCAATGGCCAACCCTCCCGCCCTAACAGGAGATTCACAATGTCACAGTATATCAAGCACAACAGCGCTAGCCGGTTCACTTTGTTGATGAGGGCGGTAGCGATGGTTGTTGCGGTAATGGCAGCAGCGCCGACGTTGGCCAATGCCGCAGAACCCGCGAAAAGCGAAACGATGCCGATGCCGATGCCGATGCCGATGCCGATGCCTTCCGAGCAGATGGATCAATCGAAGATCACGAAGCAACTGGGCGGCATGTCCATGACTGGTGATGCGGATTATGACTTCGCGGCCAACATGCGCATGCACCACCAGATGGCAATCGAAATGGCGCAAGCCGAACTCAAGAGCGGAAAAAATCAGGAGATGCTCCATATGGCCAAGGACATAATTGCCGCGCAAAAGAAGGAAATCGACGTATTCGATCAGTGGATTAAAGCGAATAAAAAACCATGACTATGGTGAGGCCAAAGTCTATCAATGCGCTGCGTTTTTAAAAGAAATACCCGCGTCGGTTTGAAGGAGAATTTAGTGAATCACGACCACCTCCAGCACAACTCTGAGCCACCAGGCTTCTGGAGCTCGCGCTACTTGATCGGGTTGATCGTTTTTGGCGCCATTGCTGCGTTTTTCCTGTTCAGCGAGCACCGTGTCCACTTCTTCGGCGCGCTGCCGTTTCTACTGCTGCTGGCGTGCCCGCTGATGCACTTCTTCATGCACGGCGGCCATGGTCACCAACATGGAGACCCATCGACCAAAGTCCCCCCTGGACCATCGCAGCCGCCCAAGACTGGAGATTAGTCATGCACGACACCCCGTCTTACGGACTGTGGACGCTCGTCATCCTCAATTCGGCCATCTTCATCATATTCGCGTTCAGTTTCTTCAAGCCTCAGACCGCACGCGACTGGCGCACTTTCGGGGCGTTCGCAGCCTTCATAGTCGCTCTGTTCGTCGAGATGTACGGCTTCCCGCTGACCATCTACCTGATGTCGGGCTGGCTTCAGACGAAGTTTCCGAGCCTCGACCTACTGTCCCACAACACCGGCCATCTGTGGTCGACGTTACTCGGAGAGAAGGGCGATCCGCACTTCGGTGTGCTGCACATCGCCAGCTATGTCTTCCTTGGCTTCGGCTTCTATTTACTGTCCAGCGCGTGGAATGTCCTGTACCACGCGCAGCAGCGCAAAGGTCTCGCCGTGTCAGGCCCGTATGCGCATATCCGCCATCCGCAGTACGTTGCGTTCGTACTTATTCTGCTGGGCTTTCTGTTCCAGTGGCCGACGTTGCTGACCTTGCTCATGTTTCCTATTTTGCTAGTGATGTATGCGCGGTTGGCTATCACAGAAGAGGTGGAGATGCGTAAGCAGTTCGGCGCGGAGTTCGAAGATTATGCGGCGAAGACACCACGCTTTCTGCCATCGCTGCGCAAGCGGCTATCGGCCACCTGAAGCGATGTTGCCTGAAGGCTCGCTGGCACTCCTTTAACTCGGTTTATTCCGGCGGCTATGGACCAATACCTGAATCGCGTTAGCAGGTTCAACAACGCAAGCAACGCATCAATCCCATTCCATCTGTTGATTGCTCGGGTCTTGTACCTCAGCAGAACGAGCCTAATGTCAAGGGACGTACCCGTATCGGGTACGTGTGCAGACAGCGCGTAAGCGCCTAAAAAATCTGCGTACGTAACAACGATCCAGATCGAATCGGTGGTCACCAAGATCAATCAGTTTTGCCCTGAAGGTCCGAGCTGGGCGATGGAGTACTTCCATGAGCAAAAAGAAAAAAAATGTCAGGGGACGTGATGCATTCGCTCTGCCGGTTACAGGCGGCGCAGATATTTTGCCAGCGGAGCGTATTGTCAGCAGAGGGCAAACCGAGGCATTGATCCCACCTGATGACTATGCAACTCAGCTTCGTGTTTTGCAGATTGAGTTGGTCAAGCTGCAGAGGCACTTCATCGGCTGCGGCGATAGGATTCTCGTGCTGCTGGAGGGGCGAGACGCCGCCGGTAAGGACGGCAGCATCAAGCGCGTCGTCGAGCACCTAAGCCCGCGCGAAACGCGCGTCGTGGCACTCGACAAACCCTCCGATCGCGAGCGCAGTGGATGGTACTTCCAGCGTTTCGTCGTCCACCTCCCTGTGGCTGGGGAGCTCGTTCTGTTCAATCGAAGTTGGTACAACCGTGCCGGCGTCGAGCATGTGATGGGCTTTTGCTCTAATGACGAGCATGAGGAGTTCATGCAATCGGTGCCGAAGTTCGAGGAAGTGCTCGTCAACTCAGGTATCAAGCTGCTGAAGTATTACCTCGATATCAGCAAGGACGAGCAGCGGCGCCGTCTAGACGAGCGGCAACGTAATCCGCTCAAGCAATGGAAGACGAGTCCGATCGATGCTGTAGCCATTAAACGTTGGAAGGCGTATTCCGCCGCGCGCGACGAAATGCTGATGCGAACGCATACCGCTATTTCACCGTGGCGCATCGTACGGGCTGACAATAAGCGGCTAGCGCGTCTAAATCTTATACGCGACGTCCTCTCCCGACTACATTACGCGGGCAAGAAGAACAAGCTCGTCGAGCCGGATCGGGACATCGTATTCGAATTCACGCCCAATTGCGTCGACGCTGGGAAACTGGCGCGCTGATGTCAGCCCCTCAGGAGCGAACATGAAAACAGGCACCTTCGAAGTGGGGGAGTTAATCTCCACCCTGAGCGCGGCCGGCGTCCACCGACAGATTGCAATGCTATCGGGTGTCCATCATGTCGACGTGAACTATGTGGCCGGGAGTGCCACCGTGCACTTTGACGAAGCGAAAACGTCGCTTCAAGAGATCCGGCAACGCATCATTGACTGCGGCTACCACTGCCGTGGTGAACTCGTTCCCGCTCACGTCTGCGAGCCTACAGATCACAAGATGACCGAAGACGCGCATACAGGCCACGTGGCGCATGGCGGTAGCAAGGGACATGCGCCGAAGGAAATGGCACCGAGGAGTGATCCCCATGCGGGCCACAGCGTCAAGCTCGCGCAACCGATGAGTGAAATGACGCACGATATGGGCCATGCGCCCGGCATGTCGATGCAGGACATGGCCAACGATATGCGTAATCGCTTCTTCGTTGCCCTGTTGTTCGCAATTCCTGTCTTCCTGTACTCGCCAATGGGCAAGATGTTCGGCGATTTCGCAACTCCGTTCGACCTCAATCGGAAGGTTTTTCTGTTCATCGCCGCCACTGGCGCGATCGCCTATCCGGGTTGGCCTTTCTTCATCGCAGCCTGGCGTGCTGCGCGCAACCGGGTGGTCAACATGGCGACCCTGATTTTACTCTCGGTCGGCACTGGGTATGTGTTCAGTGTGGGGGCCACCTTCCTCTACGAAGGCGAGGTGTTCTACGAAGCGGCAGCCGTGCTGCTGGTCTTCATTCTACTGGGCCACTGGCTTGAGATGCGTGCACGCGCGGGTGCCTCAGATGCGATCCGGGCCCTTATGGATCTGGCCCCGCCGATGACCACGGTGCTACGCGCTGGCGTCGAGACCGAGGTGGCCACCTCGGAGGTGCTGACAGGCGAGACAGTTATCATCAAGCCAGGCGACAAGATTCCGGTTGATGGCGAAATCATCGAGGGTAACTCTGAGGTCGATGAGTCTATGCTGACCGGCGAATCGATGCCCGTGAAGAAGGCTCTTGGTGATGCCGTCATTGGCGCCACGATCAATAAAAGTGGTAGCTTCCGCTACAAAGCCACGAAGGTTGGCGCCGACACGGCATTGGCCCAGATTGTCAAACTCGTCCAGGAAGCCCAAAACTCCAAGGCGCCCGGGCAGCTACTCGCTGATCAAGCCTCGCAGTGGCTGGTTCTAGCAGCCATTGCCATTGGTTTGCTCACTTTCGGCGTGTGGTTCTGGGTCCTGGACCAGCCACTGCTGTTCGCTTTGACGCTAACGATCACGGTGTTCGTTATTGCCTGCCCCGACGCCTTGGGCCTCGCCACCCCGATGGCCATAATGGTCGGTACAGGGCTCGGCGCTATGAACGGCATCTTGTTCAAAAACGCCGCCGCACTTGAGAACGCTACCAAGCTAACCGTCATCGTTTTCGACAAGACGGGCACACTCACACTAGGGCAGCCTGACGTGGTAGAGATGGTCACCGCCCAGGACGTCACCGAAGCTCAGTTGCTGGCTACCGCTGCGGGGGTAGAGAAATTCTCGGAGCATCCCTTGGCGTTGGCGGTGCTCAAAAGATTGGGGACCTCGCAGGCCGAGGTCGCGACGGGCTTTACCAACATCGATGGTCAGGGTGCTCACGCGATGATCGCCGGTGAGAAGGTACTGCTCGGAAACCTCAAGCTGATGGAGTCCGAAGACATCCCATTGCAGGCGCTGGCCACAGAAGCCTTCCGACTCCAGGGTGGGGGCCGCACCGTAGTGTATGTCGCTCGCGGCGGAAAGCTGATCGGCCTGATCGCCATCGCTGATGCCGTGCGGCCGACCTCCATGGCGACGATCGCCAAGTTGCAGGAGCGCGGTGTAAAGGTGGCGATGATTACCGGCGATAATCAAGCCACGGCCGATCGCATCGGCAAGGAGCTTGGTATTGATATAGTGCTGGCTGACGTGCTTCCAGGCCAGAAAGCATCCAAGCTTAAGGAGCTTCAAGCGCAGGGGCACAAAGTTGGCATGGTAGGCGACGGCATCAATGATGCGCCGGCCCTGACCCAGGCCGATGTAGGTTTCGCGATCGGTGCCGGCACCGACGTGGCTATTGAAAGCGCGCAGGTCATTTTGATGAAAAGCGACCCGTACGATGTCGTCGGTGCTATAGAACTGTCACGTGCCACCCTGCACAAGATGCATCAGAACCTATGGTGGGCGGTTGGTTACAATTTGATCGCCTTCCCTGTGGCAGCCGGCGTCTTTTACCCGTTTACTTTGTCGCCAGAAATTGCAGCATTATCGATGTCGGGTAGTTCGGCCGTCGTGGCAATCAACGCTTTGCTACTCAAGCGGACCAAGCTCGCCGGTATCAAGCGTGTACGGCAACAAATTACACCTACGGCCGGCGCGCAGGCTTCCTCGGGCGTCTCGGTATAAGCCTAAGCCGGCCGATTTGTCCCACGGGCCCGATCATGCGGCAAGAGGAAACCGACACTGTCGCGACCTTGTACGCAAGCCTTGCTGCCGCAGTGTGGCAACACGAGGTCAGTGGATTGCCAGGCAGGTGATGTAGCTCATGCTGAAGTGGCAACTCCGTGCCCTCAAAACAGATGCGCACTACCCGAGTTAGTTATAACACCCTGCGTTTCGGTATGAACTATCAAGAGCCAGGGCAGTGTGAAGTAGCCGCCGATATTTGATGTCATTCCTGTTTCAGGCGAAAAAATCTGTAAGGCTACTGAAAATCAGACCTCTGCTCTCTTGACTCATATTTTCCCTTGAGCCAAAGCTTTGCAGGGTGCAAATCACAAGCGACGAGCGGAGGAGGTTCATTCTGGTTACTTTGACCTAGATCAATCTATCTTTTCCCTCATCCTCGTACTGTAAATTTATCCACTATCCATAAGAAAAGAGGGAAAATTCATGAAACTGAAATTTTTCATCTGATTTATATCAACTCTGACTTTATTCCTCTCGGCTCTCATTTGACTCTGCCAGTATGACCAACACTGTCCAGACTTCAGGAAAAATATACCTGAAGATCGTTGTACATTGATGGCCGAGTACATGAACGCGATGCAGGATGACATGTCTAATCTAAATGGCATGGGTGTGAAATCGTCGGGCACACAAAACCGTCACTGCAATTGGTACACAAATAAATGCAAACGGCGATGGATCCGAAAAGATCTCATTATTAGCAATGCGATGAGCGGTATTGCCGCTCCGTGGCGAAGAGTTTTTATAGGTAGTACTTGGTCTTCGCAACCAAAACATGGCAAGGATATTGCCGAAAGGCGCAACAGTCACAATGTTGTCCGGTTTGAAAACCTGTTTTTGGAAAAATAAAATGCGCAAATTATGGATCCTCCTGGCAACGCTGGTTGCTTTAAACCTAAGTGGCTGTGGCTACAACACATTCCAGAGCAACGATGAGCAAATAAAAGCGAGTTGGTCTGAGGTAGTAAACCAATACCAGCGTCGGGCGGATCTGGTACCTAATCTGGTCAATACCGTCAAAGGCTATGCTGCGCATGAAAAAGAAGTACTAATCCAAGTGACGCAGGCGCGGGCACAGGCGACCTCCATACAAGTGACGCCAGAGGTGCTCAATGACCCGGCCGCCTTTGCCAAGTTTCAGGCTGCACAAGGCGAGCTTTCCGGAGCGTTGTCCCGGTTGCTGGCAGTGAGCGAAAACTACCCGCAACTGAAGGCAGACGCCAGTTTTCGCGATTTGCAGGCGCAGCTGGAAGGTACCGAAAACCGCATTGCAGTGGCACGCAATCGTTACATTAAGTCAGTGCAGGAATTTAACGTCACGGTTCGCTCGTTCCCCTCCAATTTGACGGCGATGGCATTCGGATACAAAGAGAAGCCTAATTTCACGGTAGCAAACGAAAAAGAGATCGCTAAGCCTCCCACAGTAGATTTTGGGTCAGCGCCTGCTCTTCCCTCAAGCGGGAGTCAGGGAGCAGCCAAGTGACCATGGTGCGCACGACAAGCGCCGCGTCGTTGTTTGTCTTAATGCTTTGCTGGTCTTTCCTCGTGGGTGCTCAAGTTGCAGTCCCTCCCTTGACTGGCCGGGTCACTGACCAGACAGCGACGCTCACCGCAGATCAGACAGCCAATCTTGAGCAAATTTTACGGACGTTTGAAGCCAAGAAAGGCACTCAACTCGCACTTCTCATTGTCCCCAGCACCCAGCCGGAAGCGATCGAACAATATGCTTTACGAGTTGCTGAGCAATGGAAGTTAGGCCGGAAAAAAGTGGATGACGGCGCAATCCTGGTTGTCGCGAAGACCGACCGTGCGCTTCGTATCGAAGTAGGCTACGGGCTTGAGGGCGTGCTCAATGACGCCACCAGCAAGCGCATAATCAGCGAGATCATCACGCCGCGCTTCAAGCAAGGAGACTTCTACGGTGGCATTGCTGCCGGGCTCGACCAGATGATCCGGGTAATTGATGGCGAACCGTTGCCTACCCCCAACGCACAACCTATCGGCGGTGTTACAGATATTCAGCAGTATGGGCCGCTCGTTTTTATTCTTGCGCTCGTGATCGGCAGTGTTCTGCGCCCCGTTTTGGGCAGATTTCCAGGCGCGCTAGTCACTGGAGGGGTTGTGGCCGTTATCGCTTGGTTGGTGGCCGGCGCACTGCTCATCGCGTTGGGTGCGGGAGTGATGGCGCTCTTGTTCACGTTGGTCGGTGGCGGTATGGGCGGATACGGCATGGGGGGGCATCGTGGAGGATTCGGTCGAGGCGGTGGTGGCTTCGGCGGAGGCGGAGGCGGGTTTGGCGGTGGCGGCGCATCGGGGAGATGGTAACCATGAATATCAAACGCATTCTGAACCATCTTGTTATGACCCACTGGCAGGTCAATCGGGCTTTCCCCCACGAAACGTTGATCGTGATAGAGCAAGCGATCAAAGCCAGTGAAGCTGCACACACCGGAGAAATCCGTTTCGTTGTTGAGGGCGCCCTGGATAGCACACCGCTTTTCAAGGGCCAGTCCGCGCGCGAGCGCTCTGTCGATGTTTTTTCGCAGTTGCGTGTATGGGACACCGCTCACAATAACGGTGTGCTGATTTATCTATTGCTCGCTGACCGGGACGTGGAGATTGTTGCCGATCGCGGGATACACGTGAAAGTAGGCTCTCAAGAATGGCAAAGCATTTGCCTCCAGATGGAAGTCGCCTTCAAACAATCCAATTACGAACACGGCGTAGTCAGCGGTGTTCAGGCGGTTACACAGCATCTGACGAAACACTTTCCCATTGCCGGCGTTGAGCCGAATGAATTACCGGATAAACCAATGGTTCTCTGAGGAGCCCTCTATCGCTGGTGCCAACCAAAAAACTCAAGCACGCTCAACCGAGGAACAGAGCATGACACTCCAACTGGATCAACATGACGCTGTAGTCGCTGTATTCGTTCATCATCAGGATGCAGAGGACGCTGTCCGCAAACTTGCTGCCAGTGGTTTCGACATGACGCATTTCAGTATCGTCGGACAAGGTTTTCATTCCGAGGAAAAGGTTGTGGGTTTTTACAATGTCGGCGACCGAATTAAATTTTGGGGTAAGAAGGGCGCATTTTGGGGCAGCCTTTGGAGCCTGTTCTTCGGCGGAATATTTCTGACCCTTCCTGTGATCGGGCCTGTCATGGTGCTTGGTCACTTGGCAGGGATCGTCGTTGCCGCTGTCGAGGGTGCAATTCTGGTCGGTGGGTTGAGCGCGCTTGGCGCTGCGCTTTTCAGCATCGGCATTCCGAAGGACAGCGTTATCCAGTACGAGCAAGCCGTCAAAGCTGATGGATTTCTTGTTGTAGCCCATGGATCCTCGGACGAGATGGCGAGATCCAAAGCAATCCTTGAGTCAAGCAATCCGGCAAGTATTGATCTGCATGAGAAGGTGAAGGTCCATGCAGGAGACTAAAAGCGTATTACTGCAATGTTTGTATTCCCTATCATGAAAAGGAGTATCACCATGCAAAATCAAACGTTGAACGTAACGGGTATGACGTGTGACGGCTGCACCAGCAAGGTGGCAAACGCGCTGAAAGCAATTCCCGGAGTCCATGACGTAGTAGTGTCGCTCTCGACCGGCGAGGCTGCGGTACGTTATGACGAGCAACTGACCTCACCCGATCAACTGAAATCGGCCGTTAAAGGCGCGGGCTATGGCGTGGATATGGCTAAGGCCGCGTCCAGTCATCAATCCAAGGGCGGTTGCTGCAGTTAACTCGTCCCTATGATGCCCAGCAGTCAGACCGCAGGCATGACTCGATGGCCTGTGGCTACATGAGGGTCACCAGCGTGCGCTCAGCAGGTTTGCCCATCGCGACTATGGTCACGCTTATGCTGAGCGTGTTCACTGTGTCGATTGGCTTTGGCATAGTGCTTCCACTTTTGCCCTACCTGATTGAGCGACTCCTGGGCGCGGGAGGTGATGCTGCGCAAGTTTCCCGGCACACGGGATTACTGACGGCTATCTATACCCTTTCACTTTTTCTATTCGCCCCCCTGTGGGGTCGACTTTCCGATCAACGCGGCCCGCGTGGTGTACTGCTTATTGGACTCCTCGGCTTTGGCGTAACCATGTTGGTTTTCTCGTTTGTTGAGAGTCTCGTCGCTGTATACGCCGAGCGTTTTCTGAGCGGCATGTTCGCCGCCGCCGTGACGCCTGTAGTTGCGGCGGTGATAGGAAACGTCACGACGACTGAACAGGGCCGAGCCCGTCGGCTTGCGTTCGTCAGCATGACAGGGATTAGCGGCTTCCTGCTTGGACCGATGCTGAGCGTGTTCGTAACGCGCTTTGCCGCAGATACCTTCAACCTCGCCTTGCCGCCAGGATCAGTCGCGGTTCCGCTCGCGGCGACGGGGTTACTCGCCTTTTTAGTGGCTGGTGGAGTTGCGTTTGCTCTACCAAGTATCGACGTCCTTGGTCGGTCAACGAAGATATCGAAGGCCTCGGCCGATCAAAAAACATGGCTCGTGCCAAAACTCCTTATTCTCACGTTCATCGTTTCGGTCGGCGTCGGGGCCTTCGAGGTCGGGCTCGCACTACGTGGTAAACAGGAACTTGGTTTGAGTCCATATCAGATTGCGCTGATGTTCACCGAGTGCAGCTTGGTGATGTTTGGGATGCAAGCAATCGTATTCTCACCCTGGTTTAAGCCGGACACGACCCGCTGGCTCATCGCGCCCGCACTCTCCGTGCTGGCAGCTGGGTTGTTCCTTGTACCTTGGGCATCTGATTTTATGTTGATGCTGGTCGTGATCGGTGCGGTCGCTGCCAGCGCCGGCATCCTGTCGCCGATCCTCACTTACTGGATCTCGGCCAAGGCTGGAAGTGCGCAGGGCTGGGAGCTAGGCAAGCAAACGGCAGCGTCCAGTCTTGGGACAACCTTAGGGTCGGCGGTCGGTGGAATCCTCTACAGTACTGTCTATCTGCCAGGTGCCTCTTTCGTTCTGAGCGCGAGCCTCACAGTGCTTGGCTTCTTGCTAAGCCTTGGGCTGCCGCATTTACTAATGCTTCCTGATTTATGCTCTCGTTCAGTATCCGCGCGATCGAGCAAGCAAAAATGAAAAAAGTAGGGCGTTAGATTTCTCGAGGTATTAAAAGCCCAGTCTGATTTCGATCACGAACATCATGCTGTCTCGATTAACGAATGATAAAGCGATAAAACGTTGTCAATCTTTTAAGTTTACGGCGCAGTAGCGACTTCCTGCTTAGGTGCAGCGCTTTCAGCTGCCGCGGCGAATTGAAATATCAGGTGCTCATGTACGCTGCGGCTTTGGGTGAGTGCGTCCTTGGCCCTGAGGAGGGTGTTTTGTAGGCGATCGTTGTCTTGCGCCAGGCGCTGTTCCCGTGTTTACAGTCCACCTAGGCGGGTTTGCTGAGCGAGTAGGTGCTGCCGGAGTTCAGTCAGTTCGTGTTCCAGGCACTGCTGGCGCTGTTCAGTGGCCTGGCGCTCGTCGTCGTGCTGTTGAGCGACTGACTCCTGGTAATGGGCGCGATCAGTCAGACGCGGTTCGAGGTCGAACTTTTCACTGCCCAGACCAGCCAGGACCACTTCCTGACGCTGCACGGCTTCCGTCAGCCCTTGGTTGCCAGCGCCAGGGCCTGCTGTTCCTGAACCTTGATTAATGCGTCGTGTTCTACAAGAGTTTGCTGCAACTTTCCCTTCAGCGCGGAGGTGGCTGGTTACCTCGACCATTATGGACAGCTTCCTGACCCCTTGATGTTCTGGCTATTTGGTCGGGCACCCTTGCAGCGCTTATTAGATGACCACAGTCAGACCATGCTCTAACCCAGATGCACATTAACCCGAGGCCCACCATGAACGGCGTCCCCATGAAAAAAGCATTTCGTACACGGTTGTTGAGCAGCAGTTTGATCCTTGGGCTGAGCTGTTTCGCTTCGTCTTGCCGTGAGCAATAACTTTTTTTTTCCGCAGCGCTCAATGCCGAGTAGTTGATCATGATCAATGAGCGACTGGTTGCGGCGGCGCAGCATGGTAGGCAGGCGATTGCTCGCAGAACACCAGTCGCAATAGTCACTGTTTCGCTAAAAGGATCAGCGCACATGTTCAAGTTCAAACTGCTTTTGGCGTCCAGTCTCGCTCTGGCTTTAAACGTAGCCCTGGCAGCGCCAGTTGGCACTGTGTACACGGCCAATGAGCGCGACAGTTCGATTAGCCAAGTCAGGCTCGACACGGGGGTGGTCAAAACGCTGGCCCTGAACATTGCACCGCATAATTTACAAATCAGCGCCGATGGACGCTGGCTGCTGGTGGTGGGCATGCCTGCGCATGCCGAGCATCAAACAGGAGCCATGAGGGCGGGTGAGTTGCTGGTGTTCAGCACTGCCACGCTGGATAAACCGGCCTTTAGCCTGCCAGCGGGGCAACATCCTGCCCACGTAGTGACTGACCTGAGCGGGCAGCGGGCTTTCGTTAGCGACTCTTCCGCTAATCTGGTGCGGGTATTTGACCTACAAGCACGCACTCAGCTCGGCACTGTCAAGACCGGTAGTTTCCCCCATGGTTTACGCCTTAGCCCGGATGGCAAGATGCTGTATGTCGCCAATATGCGCAGTGGCAGCGTATCAGTAATCGATACCGCAACGCTGAAAGAAGCCACGCAAATTGCCGTTGGTAACGGCCCCGTGCAAGTCGGCTTCGCCCCAGACGGGCGGCAGGCCTATGTGTCGCTGAGCGCGGAGAACAAGCTCGGAATCATCGATACGGAAACACAACGCTTGATAGGTAAAGTTGCCGTCGGCAGAACGCCGATTCAGATGTATGCCACGGCAGATGGTCGCCAGGTCTACGTGGCCAATCAGGGCAGCAGCAGTGAGCCGGATGACCGCGTCTCGGTGATTGACCCGCAGACCTTGAGCGTTGTCGCCACCCTGGCCACCGGTAAGGGCGCTCACGGCGTGGCCATCAGCAGCGACGGCGCTTATGTGTTTGTTAGCAATATCGAGGCGGGCACCTTCTCTGTGATCGATACTGCCAGTCGCACAGTGGTGGCCAGCCATAAAGTCGGGGCCGGACCCAATGGCATTAGCTACCAAGTGCCCGAGTGAGCCGCAAACAACCGCTGGTTTGTGCTGCCGGACTGCGGCAACCGAGTCTGACGGTCCAAAGACTTGTGTGAGCGTTTGCTGTCAGGGTGGTGTTATAGAGCAAGATCGCATCATTGAATCGCTATCGAGTCGCAGCTAACTGACGAAGCATTTCGTCAACATGCAATGACAGCAGAATGGCGGCATCTAGTGCCGCCAGAAATAGACCAAGCGACTATTTCATTGATTTGCATGCCGAGGCAGGGCTATCGAAATCAAAGCTGCGAGCAGCACGAAGGCGCTCGATATCCATAAGCACGTCCCCAGCCCATACACCGGCAAGGCCACCAAAAACCAGACATCGCAGGTACCGAACAGGAACATCCGCGCCGCTAAAAGAATATTGATCGCCCGGCTCTTGGACAGGATGTCGCGAAACTTTGGCTTGGCTTTGGCCTTGCCCAAATCCTTCTTCAACAGGATCAGGCTACTGATCCAAATCAGCGCCAGTACGCCGGCCATGGCCAGCAAGGCGCCTTTGAAGCCGATCAATGCCAGCAAGGCTCCGCCAAGAAAGAAGCCGACACCCTTGAGTGCGTTCTTCAAGCCGATGAGGATCGCTAAACGAGGAGTTTTCTACGGTCGCGACGTAAGGTGTATGGAAATTAGCGAAATTATGTCCTGAGCATAAACTCGCTAATTTCGATACACATGCTGGGCGTGATGGATATTGCTCCGTCGGCAGAATAGCCTCGTATACAACTGGCTGACCTGGCCGCCGAGCCGCAAGGTCCTTGCGCCAGCGGGAACTGTTCATCTAACGCAATTTTCCTGCGTTGTGTGTGAGCGCTTTGCATACGCCGCAAGGGATCTGCGTCCCAACCTTGCTGGATAGCTTAGTCGAGAAAACCCCGTTGCCCCTAATGAGTTGGCCATAGTTACCTACCACCGAAATCATCGCTTGCGACGACAAACTGAAAGCGGGGCAAACAAAGGTACTGACAACAGAACGTCCTCCCTTATGTCAGTCCACATAAAAAAGGCGCCACTAGGGCGCCTAAGCCGCCTCCCAAACCAAAGGAGAAACAAGGAGACGGGGTGTACCTGGTAGTCGAACAATTGGTGCCGCAGGTTAGCGCTCGTTAAAGCAGTTGCAGTGGGTACTCGACAATCAGTCGGACCTCATCCAAATCAGATTCGAAATCGGTAGCACGCGTGGTTGCTTGGCGAACACGCAGAGACATGTCCTTCAGAGAGCCTGACTGGATGATGTACTTAGCCTCAATGTCTCGCTCCCAACGCTTTTGGTCTTGCAAGGGTGCTCCATCTGCTCCGCGACGCATGTACACGCTGTTCGCGTTGGAATAATCAGCGTCCCACCCCTTCGCGTAGCGAGTCATGAAGCTTAGGCCCGGAATGCCAAAAGCTTGCATATCCAGGTCGTAGCGTAGCTGCAAGGATTGCTCTTTCGGAGAGTTGAAGTCGCTGTACTGGATGGAGTTATCCAGAAAAATCGAGTCTGATTGGCGCAGGTAGTCGAAGTCGTCATTGCCGTTGCTGCGCTGATAGCCAACGGTCACCGTGTGGACGCCGAATTTGACCCCGGTTTTGCCGCTCCAGATGTTGTTATCAAAGCTGCCTAGGAGTTTTTTACCCTCGTCGACCGCGCGGTAGTAATTAAATCCACCGATCAACGCGATGTTGTCTGAGAGCGGATAACTAAAGGAAGTGCCAGCGTAATACTGATTCCAAACGTCCTTAAATTGGCTGGAGTAAAGACTCACACCAACATGCTCATTAACGGTGTAATCGCCCCCTAGGTAGGCAATCCACGGAGCATCAACAGCACCGGCATAGAAAGTCGAAAATCCGTCACGCATGCTGCTCGAATTGGGTTGGCTCATCGCATGCAGCCGGCCCCCCTGAATGGTCAGGTCTTTAATGCTTATATTGGTAAACGTTGCCCCCCTAAAGCTCTCTGGCAGCAGTCGAGAATCGCCATATGCCACGACAGGCGTGGATGGAAAGACGTCTCCTACTTTGACCACCGTATCCGTAAAGCGAGCCTTCGCGGCTCCGCCTACTTTTGAGTAAGAGTCTTCAGGTTGGCCTTTGCTGTTGTAGGGCATGACATCCACTGAGCTTCGAGCCCCCGAGCGCCCATCACCCGAATCAAGCTTGAGTCCTACCATTGCAAATGCATCAATGCCGAACCCGACGGTGCCTTGGGTAAAGCCCGACTCAAAACGTCCAATAATCCCATGAGCCCATTCTTCAGCGTAGCCATTGCCTGTAGGACTTGACTGACCCTTTCGATAGTCACGATTGAAATAGAGATTACGATTGAGAAGACTAAAGGTGCTCCCTTCAATGAACCCCTCAGGTTTTTGCTCAACGGCCACTGCAACTTGCCCCATGCTCATACCAAGGGCAATGAGAGAAAGACCATAAAAGCTTTTATTGTTCATTTAACACCCCAGGCTTTAGCTTGGCAGAGTTTCTTTATGAAATATTTTTGTCATTATAAAAAGCCACCGGCACGTAGGGATTCCCTCTAAGTGCCGGCAGACATAATTTCATACAAAAGATAACTCCAGCGTGACCTGAAAATTACTTCTATGTCAGCGACCAGTAAGCATGCTTAAAAAGCCTAATGAATGATCTGACGTAGATATGACCTTTAGGGGTTAGCTTCCGTGTGGGCAGTTGGTACCCATAATCTTGTACTCCACGGTATTAAGCCTGCCCGCCGAGTCTTCATAAGTCATGCGCGAAGGCGCAACACTACAGGTTTTGTTGGCTTGCGTGACACTGATCACCTTCTGAATATCGAGGTTCATACCATATTCATAATGAACAACCTCAGGGATGGCCTTACCATTTTTCAAGGCATATTGCTCCATCGCCTGTTGGTTTTCTTGCATCATCCGACCGTAAACGCGGTCACCGCCGCCTTCAGCCATGGCCAATGACGACAAGGTCAAAATAGTGACGGCAAAAAGTGCTTTGAGTGATTTCATGATTATCTCCTGGTTCTCACTAACTTCTGAATAGAGAATAACCAATGAAGCCTTTCAGAAAGCTGCCGCGAATATTACTTATGTGTAAGCTTTCCCCCTTTCCCCCTTTCCCCCTTTCCCCCTTTCCCCCTGTACTTGTGAGCGCAACTCTTAGG
>NZ_JASCOM010000169.1:0-12956 GCF_029959925.1 Pseudomonas sp. PS02303 | reverse complement strand
CGCGATAGCGTTGGCACATCCAACATCTATGTGACTGACAAGCCGTTATCGCGAGCAGGCTCACTCCTACAGGGGCTATCAGTGACATATAGCCAACACGCCACTGTTCCCGTGAAGCGACGATGCAGGCAAGATGAAGCTCTGCAAGTCAGAACACAGGATGCTGATCGTGACCGAAGCTTTTATTGTCGTTCAAACCGCCGAGCAAGCCGTGGACCGGCTTGCGCTCTTGCACAATCGTGCAACCACTGCGCTGAACCAGGCGCTCAAGCGTTATCTCAAGGACCGAGTCGAGCCGGACGCTGAACAGCGTGCGATGTTTCGTTATCCCGAACTGCGTCTGACCTACCACTGCCAGGGCGAAGTCCCACAGACCACCCGCGCTTACGCCAAGGTTCAGCTGCCTGGGACCTACAGTGTCACCGTCACCCATCCGGCGGCGTTCCGTAAATACCTGCTGGAACAACTCGTGCCGTTGATGCACGACTTCACCGTGACCGTCGAAGTCGGCATCAGCCAGCAAAACATTCCTTATCCTTACGTGGTCGAGCAGGGCGATGAACTGGCCGGCTCCGGCGTTACCGCCGCCGTGCTGGCGCGGGTGTTCCCGAGCACCGACTTGTCCGCCGCGACCGACGGCATTGCCGATGGCTTGTACGACTGGGAGAACACCGATCCGCTGCCACTGGCCCTGTTCGATGCCGCGCGGGTGGATTTCTCCCTGCGTCGACTGGTGCATTACACCGGCAGCGACTGGCGTCATGTGCAGCCGTGGATTCTGCTGACCAACTACCACCGGTACGTTGACCAATTCATCGTCCATGGTTTGGAGCAGTTGCGCAGTGACCCGCGTTTCGTGCGCATGGTATTGCCCGGCAACGTGATCATCGAAAAGAGCATGGACCACGGCGAAGCCTCGGCGATTGCTGCGGGCGTGGTGTGGCACCGCTATCAGATGCCGGCCTATCACCTGATTGCCAGCGATGGCCATGGCGTGACCCTGGTGAACATCGGCGTCGGCCCGTCCAACGCCAAGAACATCACCGACCATTTGGCGGTGTTGCGTCCACATTGCTGGTTGATGATCGGCCACTGTGGCGGTTTGCGTCAGTCGCAGACCATTGGCGACTACGTGCTGGCGCACGCTTACATGCGTCGCGACGGGATTCTCGACCGGGTGGTGCCGCCGAACATTCCGATCCCGGCCCTGGCCGAAGTGCAGATGGCCTTGCAGCAAGCGGCCGCCAACATTACCGGCGAAAAGGGCGACGAGCTGAAAAAACGCCTGCGCACCGGCACCGTGCTGACCTACGACGACCGTAACTGGGAATTGCGCTGGGCCCAGGAGCGTCCGCTGATCAACTTGTCCCGCGCCGTGGCGGTGGATATGGAAAGCGGCACCATCGCCGCCCAAGGCTATCGCCTGCGGGTGCCCTATGGCACGTTGCTCTGTGTGTCGGACAAACCGCTGCACAGCGAAATCAAGCTGCCGGGTTCGGCCAACGCCTTCTATGAGCGCGCGGTCAGCCAGCACTTGAAGATCGGCATCGAGGCGGTGGATCTGTTGCGCACCGAACTCAACTCGTTGCACTCGCGCAAACTGCGCAGCTTCGACGAGCCGCCGTTCCGCTGATTCGTGATGGTCATTTGACGGTCAGGGCACTAGCATTGGCAGCCCTGACCGTTAGATGCTCCTCTTTCCCATGTCCCGTCCACAACGTCCCGTTTCTCGCCGCCCTGGCGCGAAGCCTGCGCCATCCTCCCCAGCCCCGCGCCGTGTCGCCAAAGCGCCGCCGGCCGAGCCGAAGCTGATCCTGTTCAACAAACCCTTCGATGTGCTGACCCAGTTCAGTGACGAAGGAGGGCGGGCGACGCTCAAGGATTACATCGAGATTCCGGGGATCTATCCGGCAGGACGGCTGGACCGCGACAGCGAAGGATTACTGCTGCTGACCAACGATGGCCAGCTGCAAGCGCGAATCGCCGACCCGAAACACAAATTGGCCAAGACCTATTGGGTGCAGGTGGAGGGTGAGCCGAGCGCTGAGCAGTTGCAGCGTTTGCGTGACGGCGTCGAACTGAATGACGGCATGACCTTGCCGGCCGAGGCGCGGCAATTGGAGGAGCCCGAGCTGTGGCCACGCAACCCGCCGGTGCGCTTTCGCAAAAGCGTGCCGACCAGTTGGCTGGAGTTGGTGATTCGCGAGGGGCGCAACCGTCAGGTGCGGCGCATGACAGCGGCCGTCGGCTTGCCGACGTTGCGCCTGGTACGGGTCAGAATCGGCGACTGGACAATCGAAGGACTCGATCAGGGCCAGTGGAAGGAAGTGCCGGCGCGCTTATAGCGTGCCGGTTTCGATCAGGCCGATGACCACGCTTTTGATCACGAACGCAGCCACGCCCAGACCCAGTACGAAGAACAGAATGAACGAGCCAAAACGTCCGGCCTTGGATTTTTTCGCCAGATCCCAGACGATGAAACCCATGAAAATGATCAGGACGCTGACCAGTCCGGTCATCATCCACTCTTCGAGTACGGCAGGATCCATTGAATATCTCCAGCGCGGGCGGGGCTAAAAGGCGCTGGAGTATACGGCATGGGGACGGGCTGGAGGATTGACCTGCGGCAGTGTGTCGCAGTCATTCGTCGCCTGTGCCGGCCTTATCGCGAGCAGGCTCCTACAAGGGGTCTTCGGTGTTCAGGAGATCCACTGTAGGAGTGAGCCTGCTCGCGATGGGGACATCAGCTGCGCAGATGAGTCAACGGCAGCTCGGTACTATTGAGCACCTGATTCAACACAAAACTCGAACGAACGCTGGTCACCCCTTCAATCCGGGTCAAATGCCCCAGCAGCAGTTTCTGGTAGTGATCCATATCCGGCACCACAACCTTGAGTTGATAATCCGCATCCATCCCCGTCACCAAGCTGCATTCCAGCACCTGCGGCAACGTTCGAATCGCGGCTTCAAAGTTCTCGAAACGCTCCGGCGTATGGCGGTCCATGCCGATCAGCACGTAAGCCGTGAGGCTCAAGCCGAGCATCTTGCGGTCCAGCAGCGCCACCTGGCGGGTGATGTAGCCGTCGTCTTCCAGTTGCTTGACCCGGCGCGAGCAAGGCGAAGGCGACAGGCCGATGCGTTCGGCCAGCTCCTGGTTGGAGATGCGCGCGTCACGCTGCAATTCCGCCAAAATGCTCAAGTCGTATCGGTCGAGTTTGCTCATCAATCAGGCCTTTGTCATAACTATTGCGGCAGATTATCTATCCAGGGTTAAAAATTGCGCAAGTGATGTTTAATTGAGCAATCTTCGCAATCCTCTGCCGGCACTCGCGGCCTATTCTTATCACCAGAATCACTGCTCGGACAAACAGTCCATAGCCGCTCGCCGAATCAGGCCGGCGGCGGCCGCCACCCCCACAGGGGATGTGCCGGCCTCCGAGCTACACACTGTCCAGAAGACGGCGTGAGGTGAGCCGACGTCATAAGCGTCGAGCACGGACGAAGTTCTCTAAGGGAGGCCGACGGGTCTCCCTTTTCTTTTGCCTGGAATTTGAGAGCGGCCCTCAATAAATAAGTTGCGCGACTGATAACCTGTTGCAGAACCGCCCTGTACTTTCCCAGTCTTACGTACAGGCCCTAACCCGCAGTGAGGAAAAGCATGAAGTCGCGCATCTGGCGTTTGGCCGGTGTTGGTTTGCTGTGTGTGAGTGTCACTGCGCAATCGCTGGCCGATGATCAGCAAAACCGTGGTCCCGATGGCGGGCAACGTGGATCGGACGGCCATCAGGGCAACAATCAGGGGCATGGCGGCAATAATCAGCCGCGCCCGCAGGACAACGACATCATTCGTGGCGACAACAGCCGCCAGTTCGAGCACAACGGCCAGACTCAGAACAACGGCCAGTGGCAGAACCGTCCGCAGCCCGACTACAACAATCCTGTTCGCTCACCGCCGCCGCCACCGCAGCTCCCGGCCAATGACCTGCCGATCCAGGGTCGCCCCGACGCGGTGCGCCAGACTCAGCAGCCACAGCGTGGTTACTATCAGGACAATCCACAGCGCAACAATTACAACCAGCAATGGCAGAACAACGGTCCGCGTCCCGATGATCGTCGGTGGGCGGGTCGTCCGGATGGGCACGGTAATGGCTGGGGCCCCGGCCCGCAATATCGCCCGGGTCATGTGATCGACCGCTTCCCGGACCGTGACTACCGCGTGCCTTACGGTGGTCGGGATTATTTCTATTCCGGCGGCTACTGGTATCGCCCACAAGGCCCGCGTTATGTGGTGGTTCAACCGCCTCGCGGGATTCGAGTCAGTTACTTGCCCGATTACGCGCGTGAGGTGTGGATCGGCGGGGCGCTGCTGTTCCTGGCGGCCGGTTCGTATTACGCCTATCAGGAAAACACTCAGGACTACGTGGTGGTCGAGCCGCCGGTGCAAATGCAGCCGCAGCCGGTCAGCAACAGCTACGACGTGGAGGCCTATCCGGCCAACGGCCAGTCGCCGGAGCAGGTCAACCAGGACGGTTACGAGTGTTATCAATACGCGGTGCAGCAAAGTGGCTTCAATCCGCGGACGGCCACCTACCAGCCAGACCCGTCGGTGGTGCAAGCCTACCGCCAGGCTCAAGGTAACTGCCTGAGCAGTCGCGGCTATCAGGTTTCTTTCTGAGTCTTTGCCGCCAGTACCACTTCCTGCGGGTCGGCGTGCACCAGCACTTCGGCTCGCGGGTAAGCGGCGTGAATCGCATCGGCGGCCTGATCGCTGATGCCGTGGGCGACTGACAGGGTCAGGTCCCCCGGCAATTCCAGGTGCAACTGCACGAACCACTGGTTGCCGGAAATCCGCGTGCGCAGGTCATGCGCGCCCAGCACCCCCGGAACGCCGCAGGCCAGCTCAAGCATGTGCTGGCTCACCTCCGGCGGCAGTTCCTCATCCATCAGCACCGTAAAACTTTCCTTGGCGATCTGAATCGCGCTCCAGAAGATGTACGCAGCGATTGCCAGGCCGAACCAGGGGTCGACCTGATGCCAGCCAAACCCGGCCAACACCAGCGCCAGCAGAATGCTGCCATTGAGGAGCAAGTCCGAGCGGTAGTGCAGGGAGTCGGCGCGCACCGCGTTGGAGCCGGTGGCCTTGACCACCCGATGTTGCAACATCAGCAACGCCACGGTCAGCGCCAGGGAGAACACAATCACGCCGATGCTGATCCACGGCGCGCCCACCGGTTCCGGATGTTTCAGCCGCTCGATCGCCTGCAAAGAAATCAGCACCGCACTGCCGCCAATGAACAACGCTTGAGCCATGCCCGCCAGCGACTCGGCCTTGCCGTGCCCGTAACGGTGATCGTCATCGGCCGGGCGCAACGCGTAATGCACCGCCAGCAGATTGAGCAAGGAGGTGACGCCGTCGAGCGCCGAGTCGGTCAACCCGGCGAGCATGCTCACCGAACCGCTCAACCACCAGGCGATGGCTTTGGCGACGATCAGCGTACACGCCACCGCCACCGAGGCACGAGTCGCCAGCCGCAGCAGGCGGGCGTGTTCGGAGCTGGAAATCATAGGGGCGGCTATTCCTTTACGTGCACGGATTACGCGGCGGGTTGCAGGCCTAACAGGGCCAGTTGCTGGGTGCTGCCTTTGTGTTGAATCAGGCGTGGGTCATCCAGCGGGAAGCTGCGGCCCAACTCGGTTTCGAGAATAGTCTGCAACTTATGGTTATCAACTTTGCCGTCGGCGCCGATCGCTTCCTTGAGTTTTTCCGGGGCCACCTGCGCGGTCTCACCGGGCGCGTAGTAAATCGCGCCAGTGGCGAAGTCCACGGCGAACGCGATCAGGCCGGGGATGATGTAGAACAGCAGGCCCACGGCATCGAGCGCGGCGATGGCCGGGTCGATCTTGCCGTCAATCTGACCACGACGGTCAGGATAGAAAATCGATCCGCAAGCGGTCACCTGGGTCAGCAACGTCGCGACCAATACACCGCCAATCAAGCGAAAGGGAACACGCATATGAAATCTCCTGGATAATTTCAAAACGAAAGGACGCCTGTATGAATTAGGACCGTCATTAACGCCGAGCAGTTCGCCGTTATACTCGCCGCTCTGTTTTGGAGCCAGCATGATTTCTTTGCCGATTGATGAAGTTTTACCCGCCCTGCGTGAAGCCTTGGCTACACGTCACGAAGCCGTGCTCGAAGCACCGCCCGGCGCCGGTAAAACCACCCGTGTTCCGCTGGCCTTGCTCAACGAGCCGTGGCTGGCCGGGCAGACCATTCTGATGCTTGAGCCCCGCCGTTTGGCGGCGCGGGCGGCGGCGGAGCGCTTGGCCAGTGAGCTGGGCGAGAAGGTCGGTGAAACCGTTGGCTACCGGATCCGGCTGGACAGCAAAGTCGGCCCCAAGACCCGTATTGAAGTGGTCACTGAAGGCATTCTCACCCGACGTTTGCAGGATGACCCGGCTCTCGACGGCGTTGGCCTGCTGATTTTCGACGAATTCCACGAGCGCAGCCTCGACGCGGACCTGGCATTGGCCCTGAGCCTGAATGGCCGGGAGCTGTTTCGCGACGACCAGCCGCTGAAAATCCTTTTGATGTCTGCAACGCTTGAAGGCGAACGCCTGGCCGGGTTGCTCGATGACGCGCCGATCCTGCGCAGTGAAGGCCGTATGTACCCGGTGGCGATGCGCTGGGGTCGGCCGTTCCAGCCCGGCGAATTCATCGAGCCGCGCCTGGTGCAGACGATTCTCGAAGCCTTGAATGATGAGACCGGCAGCGTGCTGGTGTTCCTGCCGGGGCAGGCGGAAATCCGTCGCGTGCATCAACAATTGGCGGATGCGTTGGGCGAGAGCACACAGGTGTTGCTCTGCCCGTTGCACGGTGAACTGGACCTCGCCGCCCAACGCGCGGCAATCGATCCGGCACCGGCGGGCAAGCGCAAAGTGGTGCTGGCGACCAACATCGCCGAGACCAGCCTGACCATCGACGGCGTGCGTGTGGTGATTGATGCCGGGCTGGCGCGGGTGCCGCGTTTCGATCCCGGCAGCGGCATGACCAGGCTCGATACCCAACGAATTTCAAAAGCCAGTGCCACTCAACGTGCCGGCCGGGCAGGGCGCCTGGAGCCGGGCGTGTGTTATCGGTTGTGGTCGCAGGATCAGCACGAGCAATTGGCAGCCTATGCCAGCGCGGAGATTCTCTCGGCCGACCTTGCCGGTCTGGCCTTGCAGCTCGGGCGCTGGGGCGTGACACCGACGCAATTGGTGTGGCTCGACGTGCCGCCCGCCGCCGCTTATGCACAGGCTCAGGATCTGCTTGATCGTCTGGGCGCATTGGACGGCGACGCGCTGACCCGTCACGGTCAGGCCATGGCCGAATTGCCGGCGCATCCGCGCATCGCCCATTTGTTGTTGCGCGGTCAGGCGCTCGGTTTGGCCGACATGGCCTGCGATGTTGCGGCATTGCTCGGTGAGCGGGACATCTTGCGTGGCGCCGGAGCGGATCTGCACAGCCGATTGGTGCTGTTGTCCGGCGAAGAGCGTGCGGCTCGCGGTGCTCAGGGTGGCGTGCAACGTGCCCGGCAACTGGCGCGGCAGTATCGCGGTTACCTGCGTGGCAAAGCGTCGGAGCCGGTCAGCGATCCGGATCATCCACGCTGGCTCGGCGCACTGTTGGCGTTGGCCTATCCAGACCGTGTCGCCCAGCAACGCCGCGCCGGTGGCGCTGAATATCGCCTGGCCAACGGCCGTGCGGCGTTGTTCGCTGAAGCAGACAGTCTGATGAAGCAAGCGTGGTTGGTGATTGCGGATCTGGGCAGTCGTCAGGGGCAGCGCGAGGAACGGATTTATCTGGCGGCGGATTTTGATCCGGCGCTGTTCGATTCCGTACTGGCCGAGCAAGTGCGCGTGGTCGATCAACTGGATTGGGATGAGCGCGAAGGTGTGTTGCGCGCCGAGCGTCAGCGCAAGGTTGGTGAATTGATCCTCAGCCGCGAACCGCTGACCGGTCTCGACGAAACAGCGCGCAGCCAGGCGCTGGTCAATCTGGTACGCCGCAAGGGGCTGGAGTTGTTGCCGTGGACCCCGGAGCTGCGTCAGTGGCAGGCGCGCGTGGCATTGCTGCGACAGCTGGACCTCGGCAGTAAGGGTGAAAGTGAATGGCCGGATGTCAGCGATGCCGCACTGCTCAAAAACCTTGAGCACTGGCTGATGCCGTACCTGGGCAAAGTCTCGCGCCTCAGTCATTTCGCCAATCTGGACCTGTCGAGCATCGTCCATAACTTGCTGCCCTGGCCGCTGCCGCAACGGCTGGATGAACAGGCGCCGCATCACCTGAGTGTGCCGTCGGGTTCTTCGATTCGTCTGGACTACAGCGAACAGCCGCCGATTCTGGCGGTGCGTTTACAGGAGCTGTTCGGCCTGTCCGATACCCCGCGCATTGCCGGGGGACGGCAAGTGGTGAAGTTGCATCTGCTGTCCCCGGCGCGGCGGCCGGTGCAGGTGACTCAGGACTTGGCGAACTTCTGGCGCAGTACCTACGCCGAGGTGAAGAAGGATTTGAAGGGGCGGTATCCGAAGCATTATTGGCCGGATGATCCGTTGGTGGCCGAAGCCACCGCTCGGATCAAACCGCGCAAGTAACTCTTGGGGTAGAACACAAAAACTGTGGCGAGGGAGCTTGCTCCCGTTGGTCCACGAAGCGGCCCCATAATCGGCCGCCTGAATGTGTCAGATACACCGCATGCAATGGAGATGCGACTGCTGCGCAGTCGAACGGGAGCAAGCGCCCTCGCCACAGGATTTCACTTGGCTCATGTGCCTGCCCCGGCCTTGGCAGTGAGTTGCTCCCGGCAATAATCGGCAAACAACTGCGCCGGTTTGGTCAGTTGCCCGCGCTTCAACCATGCCGCCACCAATCCCGAACCAGTGACCTCTTCGACGATATCCACGCACACCACTTTCTTCCCGTCGTAAGTGCATTCCGAATGCGGCCGCGTTACCAGGATCGAGAAGCCGAACCCTTGCCCGACCATCCCCCGCACCATCTCGATCGACGGTGAGCTGAAGGCGATGTTCGGTGACAGGTTCAGTTCTTCGAACAGGCTGACGAAGTAGGTCCGGCTCGGTTGCACGTCCAGCAGAATCATCGGTTCCAGGCACAGATCACGTAGTGACACTTGTTTGAGCTGGGCGAAGCGATGGTCCGCTGGCAGCAACGCATAAGGCCGTTGCGCCGGCATCAGCGGTTCAGTCTGAATGGTGGCGTCGAGCTCGTGCTCATACAGGATCGCCAGGTCGAAGGTGCCCGACGTCAGGCCTTGCACCAGCTCTTGCTGCTCGCCGTCGCGGATGCGGATTTTCACCCCTGGATACAGCGCCGAAAACCCGGCAATCAGTTGCGGCAGGTACAGCGGTGCGACCGTTTCGAAGCAGCCGATATCGATTTGCCCGGCCACCACGTCGTTGTCGGCGAGGGCGTTCTGTTCGAACTCCTTGGCCATGCGCAGCAGTTCCTGGGCTTTGCGATAGAAGCGTGCGCCGCTTGGTGTCAGGGACACGCCCTGAGCGTGATGGCGGATCAGCAGTTGCACGCCGAAGCTGTCTTCCAGGCCTTTGATCGCCGTGGAGATCGCCGGTTGGGCGATGTACAGCTTGCGCGAGGCCTCGGCGACGCTGCCGCATTCGACGGTGGTGATGAAGTATTTCAATTGACGCAGGTTGTAGGCAGCCACGGCAAACCTCGGGGTGGATGGACTCGACATCCAGGCAATTTTCGCGCCGACTGCATCCGTTCTGACGACGGTGTTGTTGTGCCTGAACAATAACCACATACCGCGCCACCGGGGAGATTGGCTGCCCAGTTTTTTCATGGTCTGCGAAGACATTTTTACTATTTTTACTGGACTCGGGCCTGGGCCACCATTCAGACACAAGAAAAGCCCATGGAGCATCTGAACGTGTTCGAGCTTGCATATTGGCAAAACAAAGCCGCCGCGCTGCGGTTTCCCGACCAGGCCCTGATCGACGGCAAACCCCGTTCGGCGCAGTCGGGTCAGACCTTCACAGCAATCGACCCCGCCACTGGCCAGCGTCTGGCGAACGTGACCGCTTGCGGTGATGAAGAGGTGGACGCGGCGGTACGCAATGCGCGGGGGGTATTCGAAGCCGGCACCTGGTCGGCGCGTTCGCCGAGCGAGCGCAAGCACGTGTTGCTGCGTCTGGCGGAGCTGATCATGACCCACCGCGAAGAGCTGGCGCTGCTCGACTCGCTGAACATGGGCAAACCGGTGATGGACGCCTACAACATCGACGTGCCGGGCGCCGCCGGGGTGTTTCGCTGGTACGCCGAAAGCCTCGACAAACTCTACGACCAGATCGCCCCCAGTGCGCAAAACGTGCTGGCGACCATCACCCGCGAAGCACTGGGTGTGGTCGCTGCGGTGGTGCCGTGGAATTTCCCGCTGGACATGGCCGCGTGGAAACTCGCGCCAGCCTTGGCCGCAGGCAATTCGGTGATCCTCAAGCCCGCTGAGCAATCACCGTTCTCCGCTCTGCGTCTGGCTGAGCTTGCATTGGAAGCCGGTCTACCACCGGGCGTGCTGAACGTGCTGCCGGGCCTCGGCGAGCAGACCGGCAAAGCCCTCGGTCTGCACCCGGATGTCGATTGCCTGGTGTTCACCGGCTCCACTGAAGTCGGCAAGTATTTCATGCAGTATTCGGCGCAATCGAACCTGAAACAGGTGTGGCTGGAGTGCGGCGGCAAGAGCGCCAATCTGGTGTTCGCCGATTGCCAGGACCTGGACCTGGCCGCCGAGAAAGCAGCGTTCGGCATCTTCTTCAATCAGGGTGAAGTCTGCTCGGCCAACTCACGGTTGCTGGTGCAGCGTTCGATTCATGATGAGTTCGTCGAGCGCCTGAAAGTGCAGGCCGAGCGTTGGCAGCCGGGGGATCCGCTGGACCCGTCGAGCAGCGCCGGGGCAATCGTCGACAGCCGTCAGACCGCGCGCATCATGAAGTTCATCCAACAGGCCGAACGCCTGGGCGCGACCAGGGTGTGCGGGGGCAGGCAGTCGATCTTCAACGGCTCCGACAACTTCATTCAGCCGACGATTTTTACCGGCGTGAGCCCGGACATGCCGCTGTTTCGCGAGGAAGTGTTCGGCCCGGTGCTGGCGGTCACGGCGTTCGACGACGAGGCCCACGCCTTGCAACTGGCCAACGACAGCGTCTACGGCCTGGCGGCTTCGCTGTGGACCGACGACCTCAACCGCGCCCACCGTGTGGCGCGGCAATTGCGAGCGGGCACGGTGTCGGTCAACAGCGTCGATGCACTGGACGTGACCGTGCCTTTTGGCGGCGGCAAACAGTCCGGATTCGGTCGCGACCTGTCGCTGCACTCATTCGATAAATACACCCAGTTGAAGACCACCTGGTTTCAGCTGCGCGCATAACAGCCGCTCATAACAAAACGGAGAACTGGCGATGACCACACCACGTGAAACCCGCGACTACCAGGCCGCCGACGCTGCGCACCACATCCACGCATTCGTCGATCAAAAAGCGCTCAATGACGAAGGGCCGCGGGTGATGGTCCGCGGTGAGCGCCTTCACCTGTGGGACAACGATGGTCGGCGTTACCTCGACGGCATGTCCGGGTTGTGGTGCACCAACCTCGGTTACGGCCGCAAGGATCTGGCGGCTGCGGCGACCCGGCAGCTCGAGCAGTTGCCGTACTACAACATGTTTTTCCACACCACTCACCCGCAGGTGATCGAACTCTCGGAGCTGCTGTTCAGCCTGTTGCCGGGGCACTACAGCCACGCGATCTACACCAACTCCGGTTCCGAAGCCAACGAGGTGCTGATCCGCACTGTGCGGCGTTACTGGACGATCCTCGGCAAGCCCGAGAAGAAAATCATGATCGGTCGCTGGAACGGTTACCACGGCTCGACCCTGGCGGCGACGGCGCTCGGCGGCATGAAGTTCATGCATGAAATGGGCGGCATGATCCCCGATATCGAACACATCGACGAGCCGTACTTTTTCGCTCACGAGGGCAATCTGACCCCGGCCGAATTCGGCGTGCGGGCGGCGCAGCAACTGGAAGCGAAGATTCTCGAGCTGGGCGCCGATAAGGTCGCCGGGTTTATCGCCGAACCGTTCCAGGGCGCCGGCGGAATGATCTTCCCGCCTGAGAGTTATTGGCCGGAAATTCAGCGGATCTGCCGCAAGTATGACGTGCTGTTGTGCGCCGACGAAGTGATCGGCGGCTTCGGTCGTACCGGCGAATGGTTCGCTCACGAGCACTTCGGATTCGAGCCGGACACGCTGTCGATTGCCAAGGGTTTGACCTCCGGTTACATCCCCATGGGCGGGTTGATTCTGTCGAAGAAAATGGCTCAGGTGTTGGTGGAGCAGGGCGGGGTATTTGCCCACGGTTTGACTTACTCCGGGCACCCGGTGGCGGCGGCGGTGGCGATTGCCAATCTCACGGCGTTGCGCGATGAGGGCGTGGTGACGCGGGTCAGGGATGACATCGGACCGTACCTGCAACAGTGCCTGCGCGAGGTGTTCGGCAATCACCCGTTGGTGGGCGATATTCAGGGTGTCGGCATGGTCGCGGCGTTGCAATTGGCCGAGGACAAAAGCAGTCGCAAGCGTTTTGCCAATGAGAACGACATTGCCTGGCGTTGCCGCACGATTGGCTTTGAGGAAGGGGTGATTATTCGTTCGACGCTGGGGCGGATGATCATGGCGCCGGCCTTGATTGCCAGCCGGGAGGAGATTGATGAACTGGTGGGCAAGACCTTGAAAGCAGTCGATCGTACTGCTCAGGAATACGGCCGGCTTTGATCTTGTAGCGCTCTTGTGATCCTCTTCGCGGGCAAGCCTCGCTCCTACAGGTTGTGTGTCGTGCCCAATTCCGCGGCCGACATAAACCCTGCAGGAGCGAGGCT
>NZ_JASCOM010000168.1:0-13125 GCF_029959925.1 Pseudomonas sp. PS02303 | reverse complement strand
CCGCTCGGGCCGTCTTTTTAAAAACACCGCTCGGGCGCCGGGGGGGCGCCCCCCCCCCACGGCTGTTCGGTGACGTAAATGCACCTGAAGCTCCATGGTCGATCAGTGTAGGCCTGGAGCCCACCAGCAAGGCTTCACAGCTTGTTGGAGGGGCCAAAGCCGACCTTTTCAGGCCGACAGCGCCTTCATCAAGCCGTTAGCACCAAGGATTTTCATCACTCGTTTCATATTGTAGGCGAGCACATTCAAGCTCATCTCCGCACTCACCCCGGCCAGCTTTCGCGTCAGGAAGTGTGTCGCCCTCATCCATTGTTTGAGCGTCCCGAAGGGATGCTCAACCGTCCGTTTTCGGACTCGCATCATCTCTGGTGCTTTGCTCAGCCGATGCTGCATCTCCTCCAATACGTCTTCATGCTCCCAGCGTCGAACTCGTCGTTCCGTGCTCGGTGTGCACTGCGATTTCAACGCGCAGCCCTGGCATTTCGAACTCCAGTAACGATGTAATTTCAGGCCTTTTTCAACGTAGGAATAGTGCCAGATCAGCGACTCTCCAGCCGGGCAAATGTATTCGTTTTTTCCCGCGTCATAGAGGAAGGCATCGTTATTGAAACGCCCGTCAGCCTTGGCTCCTGAGGTCATCGGCTTGGGCACATAGGCGGTGATGCCTGCATCGTGGCAAGCCAGGATTTGTTCGCTTTTGAAGTAACCTCGGTCAGCCACTACCGACAACGTATCTGACGCCATCGCCTCGCGGGCCTGCTTGGCCATCGAGCTGAGTTGATCGCGGTCTGAACCGACGTTAGTCACCTCGTGCGCAACGATCAAATGGTGCTGAGTATCGACCGCTGTCTGCACGTTGTAGCCGACGATTCCCGTGCCACGCGTCATCATGGAACGGCTGTCTGGATCGGTCAGTGAGACCTGTTTATCCGGCGATTCATTGAGCTGAATTTCGATCGCCTGAAGCTCTTTCATTTGAGTTTTGAGCTTGGCGATTTTCTCTTCCAGCCGCACGGCACTGGGCTCGGAAGCTGTTGGTTCTTGCCGATCGGCAGCATCGAGTGCCGTCAGGTAACGGTTGATGCTCGATTCAATTTCTTCCATTCGCCGCTTCAGTTTGGCGCTGGTGAAATTGCGGTCGCGGTTGTTGACTGCTTTGAATTTGCTGCCATCGATGGCGACCAGATGTTCTCCGAACAGTCCCAACTGCTGACACAGCACCACGAACTGGCGACAGACGCCTCGGATGGCCTTGCTGTTGTCTTTTCGGAAACTGGCGATGGTCTTGAAATCCGGCATCAACCGCCCGGTCAACCACATCAGCTCGACGTTGCGTTGAGCTTCTCGCTCCAAACGGCGGCTCGACTGGATGCGGTTGAGATAGCCGTAGATGTAGATCTTCAGCAGGATTGCGGGGTAGTAAGCCGGCCGGCCAGTAACGGCGGGAATGGCACCTTCAAAACCCAGATTGACCAAGTCTAGTTCGTCGACAAAGACGTCAACTACGCGCACCGGATTGGTATCGCTGACGTAGTCGTCGAGGCTCTCGGGAAGAAAGGTGCCTTGGCCTCGATGTTCACCTTGGATGAAGCGCTTCATGGGCGATCCCTGCGATGAAAACCTCAGAAATCATAGCAAGTGTTCGCGAAGGCGTTTTTACACACTCTGGGCCAGAAGCAGCCATTCACCACCATTATTTGAAGCGTGAAAATGCCTTTTTGATAGTGCCCACTTCGCTCGATATCTACACCTCCTCTAGGTCTCCACCTCTTTTACGGGGGACATGATGCGACGTAGAAATCTAGTAGCGTTGAGTGCTGTGCAAGATGGAAGGGAGGGAACTTGCGCGCCCTCGACTTGCGGGTGATCTCATTGGTTTTGTGTTGGCCAGATGGCTCGCCAATAGGTTCTCAGACTTGCCCTTTAGGGCGCAATCAGGACACGCCCTTTAAGGGCACCGTTGGCACATCACATGCGCTCACCTAATAAATATTTGGGGGATATAGACGTCGGCCGTAGTCCGTTCAAGCGCAGTGCCAGGGCAATTCGAAGTGTCCGTTCAGCCGGATACGGGAAAGATCATTATACTTTCATCACTTGTCTCTTCGGCATGCAACCGAACTGGCCCGGGCTTCTGCCCAGGCCAACTCTTCCAACTCAGGCCGCAGGCTTGAGCACCACTTTTGTCCATCCGTTGTCACGTGCATCGAAGTGCTTGTAAGCGTCAGGCCCGTCAGCGAGTTTCAGCCGATGAGAGATGATTTGCGCCGGGTTGGCACGACCATGGTGAATGAGTTCCAACAGGCGACGGTTGTAGACTTTGACGTTGGCTTGCCCGGTTCGAATCTGCTGTCCCTTGAACCAGAAAGCGCCGAAGTCGAAGGCCATCTTGCCTTGCTTCGCCAAGTCATTTTTTGCACCTGGATCCTCAGGCACAAACACCCCGACGACACCGATGCCACCCGTGGCCTTGGTCGAAGCGACGAGGTTGTTCATGGTCAGGTGATTGGCTTCATGACCATGCCGGTCGCAGCACTGATAACCCACGCACTCACAGCCGCGATCGGTACCTTTGCCATGCGTCAGATTGAGAATCTGATCCACCGCTTCTTTTTCCAGCGAGTTGATCGGCGTGGCGCCCATCTGTGCAGCAAGCTTCAATCGGTCAGGTTGGTTGTCGACCACGAATACCTGGGAGGCGCCTTTGATCATCGCGGAATGCGCGGCCATCAGACCGACCGGGCCGGCACCATAGATGGCAATGCTCTCCCCCGGTAAAAGTCCGGCCAACTCTGTGGCGTGCCAGCCCGTTGGAAAGATGTCAGAAAGCATGACGTAGTCGTCTTCACGCTCTTGCGCATCCTCGGGCAGCACCAGACAGTTGAAGTCGGCGTATGGCACACGAAGCAATTCCGCCTGTCCCCCCTGGTAGGGCCCCATATCTGCAAATCCATAAGCTGCCCCTGCGCTACCGGGGTTCGCAGTCAAACAAAAACCTGTCAGGCCCTTCTCGCAGTTATCGCAGAAGCCACAACCGATATTGAAGGGCAAACAAACGCGATCTCCCACTTTGACTCGATCGACCCCCGCGCCTACCTCGATCACCTCACCGAGATTTTCATGCCCGAACACACGTCCTGTCTCCATGGATGTGCGTCCTTCGTACATGTGCAGGTCTGAACCGCAGATGTTGGTCGTGGTGATTCGCACGAGGACATCTGTAGGTTTTTCGATTTTGGCATCCGGGACATTTTGCACGCTGACATCACGTGGGCCGTTGTAAACGATGGCTTTCATGTCGTTCTCCCATTAGCAAAACGAAAGGTATGTTTCGTCTGCTCTAATTCAGTGAGGAAGAAATGAACGTAGGTTCAAACAATTGACTAGGTTAGTGACAAGCGGTAAATCCCAAGTTCGCGCGTCGACAAGACTGAATTTGTTGCTACAGCAAGCGTCTCTTTCTCGAGCGATTCGGACGAAAAGTGACCGTGCAAAATCAAGGCGTGGATTCAAGTCTCAGCGTCAGCTCGGCTCACTGCCCGGCGCTACTCAAGAATGTAATCCAGCAGGAGGTGAAGCGTTTGGCCAATTTTGATTGGGTTCAATGGCCCGCGATGATGGTAACTGTGCTGGCAGCGTGGCTAATCGGATCTCAACGTCCAGCAGGCCGAAATGGCAGGATTTGTATGTTTCAGATTGAGTAATGTGCTCTGGGTTATTTGGGGAGTCTACGCACAAGCGTATGCGCTCATCGCCCTGCAGATCTGCCTTTTCCTTATGAACCTGCACGGCTTCAAAAAGAATATTGAAGGACAACAAAACTAGGTTCCCCGACGCTTGGGATCTGCGTCGGTAGATCTCAAGTGCCTTTAGGTCGGCACGTCTGAAATAGGGCATACACGCAAATCCTAACTTCAACGACGTCGGAACGAATTACCTGGCTAAGGATTTGATTGGTGCAGGTAAATTGGGAAGGATTACAGTCAATTCAAGGAGAGGTCGTCATCGTTGAGGATGATCCTACGTTACGCTCGCTGATGGGGGATATCGTTGAGGAGATTGGCGCAAAGGCCACAGCGTTTGATATGGCGGATGACGCGTTAACCTATCTGCTGCATGCACATGAACGGTGCTGTCTGGTGATCGCTGACCAGTGTTCCAGGACAAATCTAAGGCACAGAATTTATTGAGATGCTCATGGCACGCCTAGTTCAGTCATGCATCCACTTATCGTCAGGAAGCGTACCTGCGGCATACCTCAGGTTTACCGCTTTCTCTGCGCAACTTTTGATTGCCGCTTATTGGGTTATTCGACTTTTGTGGATGTAGTTAAATATTGGTCATGGCCCTCGACAGCAAAACGTAGCGGAATGTAGTCTGCCGCTCCATCACGCAGTTGTCCGCAAACACGCTTGGAGGATTGTAGCTGCCTGGCCTAGCCACCTTCTGTCTCAAGAATTGAGAACGATGGTATCCGCGTTTGTGTACGCAGACACGCGTAACTCAAAGTCACTGAATCTCCGACCCACTTGTCCATTTAAAGCAGCAAAAGCCTCATGTAGCAGGGAATTCAGTCATCCCCACGCCCTTTCGCCCCAGTTGCTTGACGCCATACATGGCCTGATCCGCCGCTTTGAGCAACGTATCAAGACTCTGGCCATGAACAGGGCACAGTGAAACTCCGACACTGCAAGAGACCGTTAGCTCTCCTGCACTTGTCACGACAGTCTGCGCGACGGTGTCGAATACCCTCGCCGCCTGCGACTCAGCACTCTCGGGGTCAAAAAGATGGGAGATTATCATCACGAATTCGTCGCCACCGTACCGGGCAACGGTATCGCATGAGCGGATGGCTTGAAGCATGCGGTGGGCGACTGCTCGCAGAACCTGGTCACCTACTTCATGGCCGTAATGGTCATTGATTTCCTTGAAGTGATCCAAGTCGATCAAAAGCACCGCGAACGGAATACCCTTAACTTCCCAATCAGAGAAGGCTTGGGAAAAACGCTCGGCGAATAGGTTACGGTTAGGCAGTTGTGTAAGCACGTCATGCGATGCGAGATAGGCGGAGCGTTCGTGCTCAACGTCGGCTTTTTCTATCGCCTTAAAATGCTTGATCATGATCATTGGCATCAACACAAGAGCCCCGGCGAGCACTAAAAGAATCATCAACATTTCTTCGGTAAGGACATCCCCGAAACGGAGTTGCCGCACAAATACCAACGTCATGGGCTGAGATGAACTGCGGATCTCGACACGGTCGTTCAATTGCGGCAAAAACAGACGATCAATGAAGCCGGCTTGTTGAACCTGCGTTGAAAAAACATCGCTTTCAGATCCGGCAGCAGTCTTTAGAACGGCAGCGATGTGAACCAGTGGATCGACGTTAGCGTGATTTACGGCTTCAAGTAGTGAGCCAGTCTTGATCAACAGCAACGACACCATAGTGCTACCAAAAAAATTGGGCGTGGCGCTCCCTCGCTCTTGCTCGGGCCGAATGACTGACTGCATCAGAATGTAAGCGCTACCCCCCTCGTACATATCGAACACGGGGGAAACCACGGGTTTCTGACTGTTGTACGTTCGTGCCAGCGCGAAGGAAAGGTAAGCGACCGTTTCTAACCTTACACCGTAAATCGAGCTAGATTCAGGGAGTAACGGGTACATAAACAGCACTGGCCAAGTCTCATTGAGATAGACCTGAGGTTGGACAGGCTGCTGAGTGAGGCTCGGGAAATCTTTGAGCGCAAAGTCTGGCCGCCATGTGCGCCGCATCAGATCTTCAAAAGCGGCCTGCTCGGCGATAGGTACAGCGCGGGCTGCCTCGAGCATGTAGATATGAGGGTAGGCTGACAATACGACTGCCGCGTATCGCGCCGTAGCCTCAGTATCACTTTGATCTACGGCTTGCAGGAATGCCGAGAAGCCCGAGAGCACTGCTTCATTGGTATCAAGCTGATTGCGTACAATCCCAGCAATATTTTGCACATACTCGGAAAAATACGTTTCCCTTCGCTGAGTCTCGGACTTCAGCAAAAGCAAGGCTGAAAAAAGAACCAGGCCGACGGCTAAAAAAATAAAGCCCATCAGGGAGCTGCGCCGCTTAGTCCATATCATCCTGATTTTCCAATGCGCAGAGTGTACAAAATGCTATGGCCGACCTATTTGATGTCAGCTCGTCGGGCTGTGTTCGGGGTGAGGCGAACACCCGCCAATCGGAAAGCAACCTTGGCAAGATTATAGGTTGTCAAATTTAGGTTTGGGCTTTATTCAGTGCTAACGTGAGCTCAAATTCATTGGTGAATGCTTAAGGACTAGGCAAAGAGGCCCGCTCTGACAGAACGCCTTGCAAAAGAGCCATATTAGCCCTCAGGCACTCTCTCTCGGCCTCTTCTCGGGTCTGATAGGTCGTCTTCAGCTGAAGCTTCTCCTCATTGTCATAGAGGTTGAAACCTATGGGTGCAGTCTTGCAGCAGAACCGCGTTCCGTTACGCGTTGATCCCGTTTCTGTTGGTATTGCAGGGACAACAACAAATCTCGACATCATCTTCACACCCACTACAAAGCACCTCTTCACTATTAGCGGCTATAAGTATCCACTTAAATTAGGTGGACACCATCGCCCTAAGCGAAGGCATCAGAAGGAGTGTTTGCCGGACGCTTACAACGAGCTGCCGCCAAAGGTTAGTTATCTTCAAAAGCCTTGGGCTATAGATTCGTTAGTTTCGGCGATAACTGAGCTTCTTCATCAGCAAAGTCCTTTACGTCCTTCCCGATGAAGAAGTGAATATCGGTAGAAGATTATTTATAACCTAAACTGTCCTACCTGTGCTTCAAGGCTCTTTGCTAGAACCTGAAGGGCTTGCGCAGTTTCAGAGGTCTCTTCGACCGCCTGACTGTTCTGTTGAGACATCTGAGCGATGCGCTCGACATTACGAGCCACGTCCTGACTTGCGGCGGTTTGCTCACGAAGGGCCAGCGAGATCATGTTGACTACACTTACCACATTGCTCGACGCATCGCGGATGTTGACGATGGCTTCACCTGCCTGGTTGGCAAGGTCTACGCCTTGCTTCACTTGTTCGACACCTGCGTCCATGTTGGTTACGGCATTACGTGTGCCGGTTTGAATTTTCTTAATCATCCCAGTGATCTCTTGGGTAGAGTTGGCAGTTCGCTGCGCCAGAAGACGTACCTCATCAGCCACCACCGCAAAACCACGTCCCTGTTCACCGGCTCGAGCAGCTTCAATCGCTGCGTTCAATGCCAAAAGATTCGTCTGCTCAGCAATGTCTTTGATTACGTTAACAATCGATGAAATTTGCTCTGAGTGCTCACCCAGCTCCCCTATCTGAGTCGCCGATGCCTGAACGGTTTCGGCGATGAGCTGCATGCTTGCTAGGGTGCTCTGAATGACATTGCTGCCATCCAGAGACTGCCGACCGGAGTCAGTAGAGATGGCATGCGCCTCATCGGCGTTATCCGAAACATGGTTAATGCTGACGGTGAGTTCTTCCACCGTCGCGGCCATAGAGGACGCCGCATTAGACTGCTCATGAGTTGAAACAGAAAGCTGAGTAGAAGCACTAGAGATTTCGTGAGCGGCGGCTACAAGCTGCTCTGCGCCGACTTTGATTTGGGTAATCATACTGCGCAGTCGTTCCTGCATAGTCGCAAAGGCATCGAACAGCGTACCTACCTCATCAGTTCCTGTTTTTTCGATGCGCGAATCCAAGCGCCCATCCGCAATTGTCTTAGCAATATCTACTGCCAGACTGAGTCGTCCCACGATTGTTTTTGACAGCGTTACGGCAATAAAAATAGCGAATATTATCGCCATTAGACCGCCGCCCATCAGGATGGTTAACGCGGTGGTTTTTGCATCGTTCATTTCAATTGATCGGGTATTCAGCAGCTGCTTCTCTTCTGCCTGAAGGTCGGAGACAAGCTGCCGCATCTCATCCATCTTCGTTTTGTCCCGCCCTTCGCCTATCAACTTAATGATTGCATCCATAGGCTGCAAGCCGGCTGAAATCTGCTGACGGAGACTTATTGAGCCTTGAATATCTTCTTGAAACCAACGCGTCTCAAGCTTCTTTAGACTCTCGAGCCTTTGTTGCTGAACTGGATTGTCAGAAGTGAGCTGCTTTAGCTTGGTGTAGCTTTTCAGAAACGCCTGTTCGCCTTCTCGCAGCGGCGCTAAAAATGTATCTCTTCCCGTGACAGCGTAACCTCGCATTCCCGTTTCAATGTTAACGAGACTGCCTAGCACGGCTGCGGACTCATTCAGCACATCGTAGGTATGGATGTTGCTTTTGACCGCAATGCTGACTTGATCAAATCCTCGAAGGGAAGTCATCACCAAGACGAGGATGACTGCCAAGACAATTCCGAAGCCAGCATAAAGCTTTTTTGCAATGCTCAGGTTGGCCAGCATGCTTTTTGTACTCCTAAATTTGCACGAAAAAATGCACCTTTCGGTGTCGTTATCCTCAAATTTTTGCAGAGAGGAGATGGGAAAGGTTTGAGCGAATCACCACTGTTGGGGGCTGTGCAAGTACGCGTGGGGGGGCAGAAAGCAAATCGCTGACTAGCTGATGCCAGAATGCCATACCTTTTCATAAAGCTATACAGAAGATTTATTTTGTATAGGTTTTTATGAGCGAGCCACTATGCGTGTTTTCATCAATGGTCTGGCTTCGAGGGAGCGCTGCGAACGAAGCGCAGGTATCGGCGTTTCTACGGGATAGATGCTCGCGTCTCAATGCTGGGCATTCAATCTTTTAAGAGAAATTCTCGGGCGAAGCCCTAGGACACATCAGTTACACCAAGCTTTTCTGTTTGAATTGTGGCTTGGCGCATTGACCTCAAAGCGGTATTGGTCACTGAGTTCACTCCTGCGTGGAGAGCGGCAAAATGACAAGCATCGCTGTCGCACTGTATCCGTCCGGCCAAGTCATCTACCCAGCCCGGCGCTTCTATTGCCAGCATCGCGCTCAGCCATAGCCTCAACGCAAACCTCGTCCATAAATGGATTCGGGTACAAGCGCAGAAAAACACGGCGCCGCAACCTGCGTTTATTCCGTTACCCATGCAGCTGGCCGGAGTAAATTCGCAGGCTGCATCATCGAATATCTGCGTTGAGATCCAGCACCCGCGTGGCACCGTCAAAGTGAACTGGCCAACTGAAAGTGCTGCTGCGTGCGCGACCTTTCTTCGAGACCTGCTGCGATGATTCGCATCGACTCCATCTGGCTCGCCACCGAGCCGATGGACATGCGAGCTGGCACCGAGACCGCGTTGGCCAGAGTGATAGCGGTGTTCGGTGCGGCGAAGCCGCACTGTGCTTATCTGTTCGCCAACCGCCGCGCCACTCGGAGGAAAGTTCTGGTGCATGACGGCTTCGGCATTTGGCTGGCTGCTCGCCGGTTGAACCAAGGTAAGTTCCACTGGCCAGGCATTCGCCATGGCTCTGAAATAAGGCTGGATACCGAGCAACTCCAGGCCCTGGTGTTGGGCCTGCCGTGGCAGCGCGCGGGCTCCGGCGGTGCGATCACACTGTTTTAACGGCTGCCATTAGCCTATCGGTCTATCGCCGCGAATTGCCTGGTCTGGCAAAATCGGCACCATGACTTCGCTCCCCAATCTCGATCACCTTACCCCTGAACAACTGCGCGCTTTGGCGGCGCAGTTGATACAGCGTGTCGAGACACTCGACCAGCAAGTCGAGACGATGGGCAAGACGGTCGAGACCATGGGCAAGAAGATCAACCGCGATCAGACGGTTATCGAGAAACTGACCCATGAGATCGCGCAACTCAAGCGCTTGAAGTTTGCCAAGAGTAGCGAGCAGTTGAATCCGCAGCAGACCAGCTTGCTCGATGACTTGATCGATACCGATATCGCGGCGATTGAAGCTGAGCTTCAAGCCTTGCAAACAGCTCCTACGCCGACCGAGAAAAAGCAAAAGCCCAAGCGCACCGCGTTGCCGGCAGAATTTCCACGCACGTTGATTCATCACGAACCGGACAACACCCACTGCCAATGCGGCTGTGCACTCAAGCGCATCGGTGAGGACGTCAGCGAGAAGCTGGACTACACGCCCGGCGTAATTACCGTCGAGCGCCATGTCCGTGGCAAGTGGGTATGCGATGACTGCGAAACACTGATCCAGGCACCCGTTCCGGCACAGGTCATCGACAAGGGTATGCCGACCGCCGGGCTGTTGGCCCACGTCATGATCGCGAAGTTTGCCGACCATCTGCCTCTTTACCGTCAGGAATCGATTTTCGGTAGAGCGGGCCTGGCGATTCCACGCTCAACCTTGGCCCAATGGGTTGGCGTTACTGGCGAGTTGCAGTCTCTGGTCGATGCGCTACGCGATGTAGTGCTCGGGCACCAGGTCATCCACGCCGATGAAACACCCGTGCAGATGCTCGCTCCGGGCTCGAAGAAAACCCATCGTTCTTATGTGTGGGCCTACGCCACCAGCCAATTCTGCGAAACAGCGGCTGTCGTTTACGACTTCAGCCCCAGCAGAGCCGGTGAGCACGCTCGCAACTTCCTGCAAGACTGGAAGGGCAAGCTGGTGTGTGATTATTTTGGCGGTTACAAGGCCAGTTTTGAACTCGGCGTGACCGAGATCGGCTGCATGGCCCATGCGTGACGCAAGTTCTTCGAACTGCACGCCACCAACAAGAGCCTGCTCGCCGAGCAGGCCCTGCGTTATATCCAGTTGCTGTACGAAATCGAGAGCGAAGTCCGCGACCTTGAACCGGATTTACGGCGCCGAATACGGCAAGAAAAAGCCTTACCGGTGATGGATATGCTGCATGCCTGGATGATCGCCCAGCGTGATCTTGTGCCCGAAGGTTCGGCTATCAGCAGAGCGTTGGATTACAGCCTGAAACGCTGGGCAGCGCTGTCGCGCTACCTCGATGACGGGGCCGTACCCATTGACAACAATTGGGCCGAGAACCAGATCCGCCCCTGGGCTCTTGGACGCAAGAACTGGCTCTTCGCAGGGTCGCTACGTAGCGGCAAACGGGCAGCGGCGATCATGAGTTTGATCCAGTCTGCGCGGTTGAATGGGCATGATCCGTATGCTTATTTGAAGGATGTTCTCACGCGGCTGCCGACACAGCGGGCGAGTGAAATCGAACAGTTGCTGCCGCATAACTGGCAGCCACCTAAACTGGGTTAACTCACTAACCTAAGGACATAGAATGCTCATTGTCTTCAGCGGCCTTCCAGGTACCGGAAAAACGACTATCGCAAGTGACCTTGCCACCAGAACAAGTGCCGTGTATCTGCGGATCGATACGATTGAGCAGGCTATTCGAGACTCTGGTGCTCTTGCACAAGACGTAGGGCGGAGCGGTTACATGGTCGCCAATGAGCTTGCTCTGAGCAATCTTCGTTTTGGCAGCACGGTCATAGTTGACTGTGTTAACCCAGTAATCGAAAGCCGAAAGGCGTGGAGCGATATCGCCACACGCTCTGGTGCTCCATTAGTGAACATCCAAGTGATCTGCTCTGATAAACATGAACACCAGCGCCGGGTAGAAACCAGAAAGATTGATATTCCTGGGCTGACTCCACCAACCTGGCAGTCTGTACTGGATCATGAATACGAGGCGTGGGAAAGCGCTCCGTTTAATATAGACACAGCCCTGACGTCTCCGGCGCAGGCGGTGGCGATGATCACCGAACGATTTTTATCCAAGGAGTAGCGCCAGCTAAAGGCCCAAGGTCGCAAGGTGTGATTAGCAGACGCTTACTGCGTATTCCCAGACTCGCTGGATAAAGGCGCAAATCTTGATATCGGCTATATGCCTGGCCCCCTGTCTTGGCTTGTTGGTGAAAGCTTACAAAAACTTGGCGTCGAAATCCTTAACAAAGGTATTACCGGCCAGTGTTATCAAGACAGGAAACTGCTTACCGGAGATAGCCCGCTTGCCTTCAATAACCTAGGAAAGCTGGCTGCAGAGGTGCTATTGAAAGAAGTTAGCCTGTGAATCGGCAACAATAAGATGCAGAACTGCCCCTGAGAGTCATTGACGTGTACAGGACTTACGGGGGCAGCTCGATACAGTGGGTCTTAAGCATATGCTGCACACCATATTGTGACATCAGCCACGGAGCTTCCGAGTATTAGGGTGCTTAGACCTTGATGCTCGCCTTGAATAAAGCGTTTCATGTGCACTTACAAGACTAGGTCGGTTTGCTTCATAACGAAGACGGAAACGACACCAGAAAGGTAATTCACTGTCTGCGCGAGATCATCATCGCTTTTTAACATGTGAAGAGCTTTCCGCATCTCGTATCACTCCTACTGCTTGGCAGATTGTGCTGACGCACTGAAGCATTTCTACGTCCGAGCTAAGCCAGAAACAGATCATTCTGGAGCATAATCGTGTCGCTTTTTCTCTGATTGTCGCCATTCTTGCCTTATTTGAAGGACGTCCTGACACGCCTGCCGACACAGAGGATGAGCAAGATCAAGGAGTTACTACCGAACAAGTGGCAAGCCATTTAAACACGCAAGGCGGGTTTATTGGCCGCTTACCAACATTTTTATCGCGACGCTGAAAATACGGAGAAATCTGGAGGTATATCGATGAATGCACGAGTAAGATGACTTGTAAACCAAAACAGGGTATGGCGTTCTGAATCTTAACTAGGTTTTAAAAAACTAATGAGAAATGTGTTAGGAGAGAAGTTATGAACCGTAAGATTGTTTCCGGACTTGTTTTATCAGCAATTGGAATATACATCTTAGGGCCTCAATCTCCATTACGTACAGAGGCGCAAGAACTGTCCACCGAAAGCTCTGTATCGGTTGTTGATAGCCAAACCACACCTACCGCAGTCGCATCTGATGGTGCTGACAATGTCGGCACCGGCGCGTTGGCTCGAAGCGGTGCTGAGCATGGCACAGGCCAGGTGACCGCTGATGGTGCCGATCATGTCGGGGCAAAAGGTCTGGCCGCTGATGGTGCCGATCATGTTGGAGCAAAAGCTCTGGCCGCTGATGGCGCCGATCATGTCGGGGCAAAAGCTCTGGCCGCTGATGGTGCCGATCATGTCGGGGCAAAAGCACTGGCCGCTGATGGTGCCGATCAT
>NZ_JASCOM010000167.1:0-13241 GCF_029959925.1 Pseudomonas sp. PS02303 | reverse complement strand
CCCCCCGTAGGAGCGAGGCTTGCCCGCGAAGGCGGTGTGTCAGTTGGCATCACCGGTAACTGGCACACCGCCTTCGCGGGCAAGCCTTGCTCCCGCAGGGTTTGTGCAATACCACCGATCACCTATGGACTTGATAGCTGGAGTCAACCGGTCCAACCCCCTAGAATCGCCCCACGATTAAAGGAGACGACTTCATGCTGATGGTGATTTCCCCCGCCAAGACCCTCGACTACGAAACACCGCCGGCGACCCAGCGCTTCACCCAGCCGCAATACCTGGACCACTCCCAGGAACTGATCATGCAACTGCGCGACCTGACGCCCGCGCAGATCAGTGAGTTGATGCACGTCTCCGACAAGATCGGCGGCCTCAACGCCGCGCGTTTCGGCAGCTGGACGCCAGCGTTCACACCGGAAAACGCCAAGCAGGCATTGCTCGCCTTCAAGGGTGACGTTTACACCGGCCTCAACGCACAAACTTTCAGCGAAGCCGATTTCGATTACGCGCAACAGCACTTGCGCATGCTCTCAGGCCTGTACGGCCTGCTGCGTCCTCTGGACCTGATGCAACCGTATCGTCTGGAGATGGGCACCAAACTGGCGAATGCCCGTGGCAAGGACCTGTACGCGTTCTGGGGCACCCGGATCAGCGAATGGCTGAACGAAGCCCTGGCCGATCAGGGCGACGACGTGTTGTTGAACCTGGCCTCCAACGAGTACTTCTCGGCGGTCAAACGCAGTGCCCTTAACGCACGCATTATTAATACCGACTTCAAGGACCTTAAGAACGGCCAATACAAGATCATCAGCTTCTACGCGAAAAAAGCGCGCGGAATGATGAGTCGTTTTGTCATTGAAGAGCGCGTCAACGACCCGGCAGACCTCAAAAACTTTGACGTTCAAGGCTATCGCTACAGCGCCGAACAGTCTAAACCGGACCATCTGGTGTTCCTGCGCGATCACGCGCCAGAGTAAGCACCTGACCGGCGCACGACGGCAAAAAATCGTCGTGCGTCGACGTCTGATCGTCCGACAATTCCCTGCCTTGTTCGCCGACTTATTGGCGCCAGAAATCCATCGCCTGATTTTCTAACTTTAGTTTCACTCGACTTTGATGTTTTTTTTCAGTAGTGGCACTGAAATTTTTTATCAGTAGTGGCACAAAACTATCTGACTCGATAATAAGCCTATATATAAAGGGCCAAACGGCAAGTGCTATCAATCTGAGAGCAGTGCCATCTTTCCCAATATTTCAAGAAATTTCAGAATCGGCGATGGGCGGGCCGGAACTATGTCCAAATGCGTAGCTCATACCACCGGTAACGATTTTCTCGATGCATGTACGAGATAACTTACGCAGAGAAGAGCGTCACATAGCGAAGTTGTCACATTAACTTCTGCAGACCGGACCTCTAATTTGGGCAACACATACAGGACAGGAGATACGCTTATCAATATCCCCTTCAAGGCCAAGGCTGCGCCCCTATAAACGTGCTCACCTGAGCACCCAACCGCTTGATTTACGGGCTTATTGCCTGGCATTGAGCGCGCAAGACCTTTGCACACGGTCCTCTGATTAGAAGATCGGCTGCATAACAGGGCATATCAGAATAATAAGGCCTAGTTGCGCACATCTTGAGTGCACTTATTTAGACACTCGGAACTTTGTATGCCTGCACGCGGCACTGCGGCGCCCGTAAGGCCGCACTTGCGAGTGCACTATAACGATGAACACCATTAACTCCGGCCATGTAATGGCTTGATAAACACAGAGGTAATTGCGATGCGCATCAGCATATTTGGTTTGGGTTACGTCGGCGCAGTATGTGCCGGTTGCCTGTCTGCACGGGGCCATGACGTCGTTGGCGTCGATGTTGCCAAAGACAAAATCGATATGATCAACGCCGGCCGTTCGCCGATCGTTGAACCGGGTCTGGGCGAACTGCTGAAGAAGGGTATCGAGACGGGCAAATTGCGCGGCACGACCAACTTCGCCGAAGCGATTCGCGACACCGACCTGTCGATGATCTGCGTCGGTACGCCGAGCAAGAAGAACGGCGACCTGGAACTGAACTACATCGAAGCGGTATGCCGCGAGATCGGTTTTGTCCTGCGTGACAAGACCACCCGCCACACCATCGTGGTTCGCAGCACCGTGCTGCCGGGCACTGTCGCAAACGTTGTCATCCCGATCCTCGAAGACTGCTCCGGCAAGAAAGCCGGTGTCGACTTCGGCGTTGCAGTGAACCCTGAGTTCCTGCGTGAAAGCACCGCGATCGCCGATTACGACCTGCCGCCAATGACCGTCATCGGCGAGTTCGACAAGGCCTCGGGCGACGTTCTGCAATCGCTGTACGAAGAGCTCGACGCACCGATCATCCGCAAGGACATCGCTGTCGCCGAGATGATCAAGTACACCTGCAACGTGTGGCACGCCACCAAGGTGACCTTCGCCAACGAGATCGGCAACATCGCCAAGGCTGTCGGCGTCGATGGCCGTGAAGTGATGGAGGTGGTCTGCCAGGACAAGACGCTGAACCTGTCCCAGTACTACATGCGCCCTGGCTTCGCGTTCGGCGGCTCTTGCCTGCCGAAGGACGTTCGCGCCCTGACCTACCGCGCCGGCTCGCTGGACGTGGAAGCACCGCTGCTGAACTCGCTGATGCGCAGTAACGAGTCCCAGGTGCAGAACGCCTTCGACATCGTTTCCAGCCACGACAAACGCAAAGTCGCCCTGCTGGGCCTGAGCTTCAAGGCCGGCACCGATGACCTGCGCGAAAGCCCGCTGGTAGATCTGGCGGAAATGCTGATCGGCAAGGGCTACGACCTGAGCATCTACGACAGCAACGTCGAATACGCCCGTGTCCACGGCGCGAACAAGGATTACATCGAGTCGAAGATCCCTCACGTCTCGTCCTTGCTCAACGCTGACTTCGACGACGTGATCGCCAACTCCGACGTGATCATCCTCGGCAACCGTGACGAGAAATTCCGCGCCCTGGCGCAGAACGCTCCACACGGCAAGCAAGTCGTCGACCTGGTTGGCTTCATGTCCAAAGCCACCAGCGTCAGCGGTCGTACCGAAGGCATCTGCTGGTAACAAGCCGTTCCCTGTAGGAGCCAGGCTTGCCGGCGAACCAGACGACTTGATGTGTCAGGTACACCGCCTCGCCCCTGTAGGAGCCAGGCTTGCCGGCGAACCAGGCAACGCGGTGTGTCAAGCACACCGCCTTCGCGGGCAAGCCTCGCTCCTACGGTTTTTTATGCCTGCCTTAACCCCATCGGGCCACCCCACAGGCTCGCCCGAGATAGAGACGGATGCAGATTATGCACAGGCTAAAGCACGGCCTACTTCAGGCCGCCGGTTGGCTGTTTTACCTAAGTTTATTGATGGGCATCGCCATGGCGTTGCCTGCGTCCACATTCGATTCCGATTCGAAGGATTTTATCTTCCTCATCGGTTTCATCGGCATCTGGCGCTACTCGATGGGCGCCACGCACTTTGTGCGCGGGATGCTGTTTCTGTACGTGGTCTACCCGCACCTGCGGCGCAAAGTGCGCAAGCTGGGTGACGCGGCAAACCCGTCCCATGTTTTCTTGATGGTCACCAGCTTCCGTATCGACGCGCTGACCACCGCCCAGGTCTACGCCTCCGTCATTCGCGAAGCGATCGACTGCGGCCTGCCGACCACCATGGTCTGCTCCATCGTCGAAATGTCCGATGAGAAGCTGGTGAAAAGCCTTTGGACAAAGATGAATCCGCCGGATCGGGTCAAGCTCGACTTCGTGCGCATTCCCGGCACCGGCAAGCGTGATGGCCTGGCCTACGGTTTCCGCGCCATCTCCCGCCACCTGCCGGACGACCGCGCAGTGGTTGCAGTGATCGATGGCGACACCGTGCTCGCCGAGGGCACCGTGCTCAAGACCGTGCCGTGGTTCCAGCTGTTCGGCAATGTCGGCGGCCTGACCACCAACGAGTTCTGCGAAGTGCGCGGCGGTTACATCATGAGCGAATGGCACAAACTGCGATTCGCCCAGCGCCACATCAACATGTGCTCGATGGCCTTGTCCAAGCGCGTACTGACCATGACCGGCCGGATGTCGGTGTTTCGCGCGACCGTGGTCACCAACCCGGACTTCATCGCCGACGTGGAAAGCGACTCGCTGCAACACTGGCGCCTGGGCCGCTTCAAGTTCCTGACCGGTGACGACAAGTCGAGCTGGTTCAGCCTGATGCGCCTGGGCTACGACACGTTCTACGTGCCGGACGCCGCGATCCACACCGTGGAGCATCCGCCGGAAAAAAGCTTCATCAAGGCCAGTCGCAAACTGATGTTCCGCTGGTACGGCAACAACCTGCGCCAGAACGCCCGCGCCCTGGGCCTGGGGGTTAAACGCCTCGGCCTGTTCACCTCGGTGGTGCTGTTCGATCAGCGCGTGTCGATGTGGACCTCGTTGCTGGGCTTGACGGTCGCGCTGATCGCCAGCTTCAAGTACGGCACCGCGTTCATCCTGGTGTACCTGCTGTGGATCGGCATTACCCGCCTGATCCTGACCGTGCTGCTGTCCTTGTCCGGCCACCGGATCGGCCCGGCCTACCCGGCGATTCTCTATTACAACCAGATCGTCGGCGCGCTGGTGAAGATCTACGTGTTCTTCCGCCTCGACCAACAGTCCTGGACTCGCCAGCCCACTTCCCTGACCCGTGACCTCGCCAGCTTTCAACGTTGGTTCAACACCTGGTCGTCTCGGACCATGACCTTCTCCGCCGGCAGCATCTTTGTTGCCGTGCTGCTGATGATGGTCTGACCGCCCCCTTATTGAATTAACCAGGAAAACGCCCCTATGAATACCGCCGTCAACGCCAACGTAGTGCATGAGTCAGAAGCCCAGCGCCAACACGCCCGAGTGAAAATCCCGGCCAAGCTGCGTTTCTTCGGTCCCGACCGGACCCCGGTAGAAGTTCGAGTGATCGACCTCTCCGCTGGCGGCCTGGCCTTCAACGCCGGTCAGCTGCCGCTGAAAACCGGCGATGTGTACAAGGCGCGCCTGCAATTCGTCATCGATAACCTCGGTCTGGCCATGGACGTGGAATTGCTGATCCGCTCCGTCGACCGCCAGACCGGCCGCATCGGTTGTCAGTTCCAGAACCTGGAACCCCAGGATATTTCCACCCTGCGTCACCTGATCACCTCGCACCTGGCCGGCGACATCGTCAGCATGGGTGAAGTGCTGGCCACCCTGCAGCGCGACAACTTCACCAAGGCGCGCAAGATGAAGGACGGCGGCCACGGCATGACCGCGTTCGGTCGTCTGCGCGCCGTGACCTTCAGCCTGGCGATTTTCATCGTCGGCCTCGCGGCGTTCGGTTTCATCTTCAAGTCGGTGTACGGCATGTACTTCGTCAGCCACGCCCAGGCGGGCCTGGTCAGCGTGGCAGGCATGAACATCACCATGCCCCGCGACGGCACCGTACAGAGCCTGATCAAGGCCGACGGCGTTGCTGCCAAAGGCGCGCCGCTCGCAACGTTCAGCACCAGCATGCTCGACGTACTCAAGGGCCATCTGGACGACAACCAACTGCAACCGGCCAAGGTTGAAGAACTGTTCGGCAAGCAAATGACCGGCACCCTGACCTCGCCGTGCGATTGCACCGTGGCCCAGCAACTGGTCGCCGACGGTCAGTACGCCAGCAAAGGCGACGTGATCTTCCAACTGGTGCCGCGCAACAGCGAAGCCAATGTTGAAGCGCGCTTCTCCTATCGCCAGTTCGGCGATGTGCTGCCAGGCAACACGGTCAGCTTCCAGATCGCCGGTGAAGACAAAACCCGCAGCGGCAAGATCGTCAGCAGCACCAGCCTGAAAAGCGCCGACCTTTCCTCGGACATCCGCGTGCTGATCCAGCCTGACGAGCCGCTCGACAGCAAGTTCGCCGGTCGCCCGGTTGAAGTGAACAGCACCCGTGGTCCGAACCTGAACTGGCTGATCGACAAAGCCATGGCCGCCGGTATTTAAGCAGAGGACATGCCCGTGACTAGCCCACTCAGAATCCTGCCGGTCCCGCTGACCCTGGCCATGGCAATTGCTCTGGCCGGTTGTGCCGGCCTTCCAGACCAACGTCTGGCTAACGAAGCCCTCAAGCGCGGTGACACCGCGCTGGCGGCGCAGAATTACCAGCAACTGGCAGACCTGGGCTACAGCGAAGCACAGGTTGGCCTGGCCGATATCCAGGTCGATAGCCGTGACCCGGCGCAGATCAAACAGGCCGAGGCGACTTATCGCGCCGCGGCCAGCGTCTCGCCGCGGGCCCAGGCTCGCCTGGGTCGTCTGCTGGTGGCCAAACCCGGCTCCACCGAAGCCGAACAGCACGAAGCCGAAGGCCTGTTGAAAAAAGCCTCGGCCGCTGGTGAAGGCAACACCCTGATCCCGCTGGCGATGCTGTACCTGCAATACCCGCACAGTTTCCCCAACGTCAACGCCCAGCAGCAGATCAGCCAATGGCGCGCCGAGGGCAAACCGGAAGCGGGCCTGGCTCAAGTGCTGCTCTATCGCACCCAGGGCACTTACGACCAGCACCTGGACGAAGTGGAAACCATCTGCAAAGCGGCGTTGAACACCACCGACATCTGCTACGTCGAACTGGCCACGGTTTATCAGAAACAGGCCAAGCCTGAGCAACAGGCCGAGCTGATCAAGCAGATGCAAGCCGCTCACGCTCGCGGCACGGTCACCGCTCAACGCGTGGACAGTGTGGCTCGCGTATTGGGCGATGCGAGCCTGGGCAAGACCGACGAGAAAACCGCTCAGTCGCTGCTCGAAGGCATCGCTCCGGGCTACCCCGCTTCCTGGGTCAGCCTCGCACAATTGCTCTACGACTTCCCGGAACTGGGCGACGTCGACACGATGATGAAGTATCTGGACAACGGCCGCGCCGCCGACCAGCCGCGCGCCGAACTGTTGCTGGGTAAGCTCTATTACGAAGGCAAAATGGTGCCGGCCGACGCGAAGGCTGCCGAAGAACACTTCAAGAAAGCCGTCGACCGAGAAGTGGCCGCCGATTACTACCTCGGCCAGATCTACCGTCGCGGTTACCTGGGCCAGGTCTATTCGCAGAAAGCGCTGGACCACCTGCTCAAGGCTGCGCGCAACGGCCAGAACAGCGCCGACTTCGCCATTGCCCAACTGTTTTCCCAAGGCAAGGGCACCAAGCCCGACCCGCTTAACGCTTACGTCTTCAGCCAATTGGCCAAGACGCAGAACACCCCGCAAGCCACCGAGCTTGCGCAAACACTCGAAGCCCAACTGCCGCCTGCCCAGCTCGCCGAGGCCAAACGCCTGTTGAAACAAGAACAGGACGTTCGTGGTGCCTTGAGCCAGAACACGCTGGAACTGCATGCCCTGCAAGAAGAAGACGGCGAGGAATCCCTATGAAGCTGAATCCATTCGTGAAGGCCGGTATTGGCCTGTCGTTCGCCCTGTTGTGGTCGTGCCCGACCCTCGCGGCCCTGACTGAAAGCAAAAACTACGGCCTTGATGTGAAAATCACCGGCCAGTCCCAAGACGACACCGATCTGGGCACCGCAAGCGGCGGCGACGTCAACGGCGTCGGCCTCGACCTGCGTCCATGGATCTACGGCGAAAGCGGCGCGTGGAGCGGCTACGCCATGGGTCAGGCCGTGACGTCCACCGACATCATCGAGACCGACACGCTGCAGCAGTCCGACAGCGACGGCACCCAGACCACCGACAACGGTGATCGCAAGAGCAAGAAAAACTACCTGGCGATGCGCGAGTTCTGGGTCGGCTACAGCGGCCTGACGCCGTACCCTGGCGAGATCCTCAAGCTCGGTCGCCAGCGCCTGCGCAACGACGACGGCCAATGGCGCGACACCAACATCGAAGCCCTGAACTGGACCTTCGACACCACCCTGTTGCGTGCCAACGCCGGTGTGGCCGAACGCTTCAGCGAGTACCGCACCGACCTCAACGAGCTGGCTCCGAAAGACAAGGATCGCCTGCACGCTTACGCCGATGCGGCGTATCAGTGGACGCCGGGCAACTGGGTCGGCATTCGTGGTCATCACACCCACGATGACGGCAAGCTTGACTATCCGCAACCTGGTGTTCCGGCCGATTCTCTGGACAAGAAAGAGAACGGCGACATCAGCTGGATCGGCCTGACCGCCGACAGCGATGCCTACAACTGGCGCAACACCAACACCGTCAATTACTGGGGCAGCGTCACTGGCATGAGCGGCGACCGCGACACGGTCAATCCGCTGAACGCCGACGGCACTCCGCCGGCACAAGCCAAGACCAGCGGCAACGTCGATGGCTGGGCCACTGACCTGGGCGTGCGTCTGCGCCTCGATCCGCAATGGCAAGTCGGTGCAGCCTATGCCCGCGCCAGCGCCGATTACGAACAGAACGGCCTGGAAAGCAATCGCTCGAACTACACCGGTACCCGTTCGCGGGTTCACCGTTTCGGCGAAGCCTTCCGTGGCGAAATGAACAACATGCAGACCGCTACGCTGTTCGGTTCGTGGATGCTCAACGACGAATACGACGCCAGCGTGATCTACCACAAATTCTGGCGTGTCGACGGCAACAAGCCGGTCGGCAGCAACGGCATCAACGCCGTGCAGAACGACACCGACGACGTGACCGGCGCCGTGCTCTCCAGCACGTCCCTGCCGCTGGAAGATGGCAACAAAGACCTCGGCCAGGAAATGGACGTGGTCGTCACCAAGTACTTCAAGCAAGGCCTGCTGCCGGCCTCCCTGAGTCAGTCGATCGACGAGCCTTCGGCCCTCGTGCGCTTGCGTGGCGGTGTGTTCAAGCCGGGCGATGCGTATGGCAAAGGCGTCGATTCGTACATGCACCGCGCGTTTATCGACGTGATCTGGCGCTTCTGATGCGAACCGCGAAGGGAGTTCCTGACATGAACAGTCCGAAGAGAGGCTCGTTGACCTTGCTGGCCGGCGCGATGCTGCTGGCCAGCTCGGCGGCCTTCGCCACTGCGGAGCCGGTAGCGCCCGCGCAGAAAGGGCAGCCGGCGACCATTGCCAAGGGGCTGCAACAGGCCAAGACCTACACCGTCAACAGCGCGCCGACCGAGCCGCTGGAACTGGCTGCGCCGAAACTGCCGGACACCTCCGGCTACACCGCCGAAGCCATCGCCGCGAAAGTCGTGCGCACCAAGGCCGGCAAAATCAGCGTGCGCCGGATGATGCAGGAGAACGCCCTGAAGGACTTCATCGGCGGCGATAACAAGATGGCCGAGTGGGTGGTGCGTCAGCACGGCATCCCACAGGCGATCTTCGTCGACGACGGCTACATGAACCTCAAGGATCTGGCCAAGAAACTGCCCAAGCAGTACTTCAGCGAAACCTCGCCGGGTGTGTTCCTGGCGAAGTTGCCGATCGTGGTAGGTGAGAAAGGCATCCTGGAAATCGACAAGCAGACCCAGGAACTGCGCCTGTCCCAAGAGTCCGGTTCGTTCCTGGTCAACGACGGCCAGCTGTTTGTGCGTGATACCAAAATCACTGGCTGGAGCGAGAAGGCAAACGGCCCGGCGGCCTTCAAGTCGCCGAAGGAATTCCGTCCGTTCCTGCTGTCCTGGGGCGGCACCCAGACCTACATCGCCAACAGCAAGATCGCCAGTTTCGGCTACGCCAACAGTAAGTCTTACGGCGTGAGTATTTCCCAGTACACGCCGAACATGGCCAAGGTGCTCAAGCGTCCTGAACCGACCGGCTGGATCGTCGGCTCCGAGTTCTCGGACATGTGGTACGGCTTCTACTGCTACGAGACCCGCGACTTCGTGGTCAAGGGCAACACTTACAAAGACAACATCGTCTACGGCATTGACCCGCATGACCGTTCCCACGGACTGATCATCGCGGACAACACCGTATTCGGGACCAAGAAGAAGCACGGGATCATTATTTCCCGTGAGGTCAACGACAGTTTCATCTTCAACAACCGCAGCTACGACAACAAGTTGTCGGGCATGGTGATTGACCGTAACAGCGTGAACAACGTCATCGCCTACAACGAGATCTACAAGAACCACACCGACGGCATCACCCTCTACGAGAGTGCTGACAACCTGCTGTGGGGCAACAAGGTGATCAGCAATCGCCGCCACGGCATCCGTATTCGTAACAGCGTGAACATCCGCCTCTACGAAAACCTCGCCATGGCCAACGGCCTGACCGGCGTCTACGGCCACATCAAAGACCTGAGCGACACCGACCGGGACATCAAGCTCGACCCGTTCGACGCCCAGGTGTCGCTGATCATCGTCGGTGGCGAACTGGCCGGCAACGGCAGCGGACCGCTGTCCATCGACTCGCCGCTGAGCGTCGAGTTGTATCGCGTGTCCATGCTCGCCCCGACCAAATCCAGCGGCATCAGCTTCAACGGGATTCTTGGCGAGCGCCAGGATGAAATTCTCGACTTGCTGGTGCGCCAGCAGAAAGCCGTGCTGATCGACCCTGTCGAACGCCAGACCGAAATGCAGGACTGAGGATAATTTTATGCACCCACACTTGATCAAATTACTCAGCCTGTCGGCCCTGACCGCCGGCATTCTCGCGGCCAGCGCCGGCGTCCGTGCCGATGAAGTCAAAGCCCCGAGCTTCAGCGCCGAACCGTGCTGCAACCTGTGCCCCGAAGCCCATGACGCGAAGAACTACACCACGCGTTATCAGCAGAACTTCACCACGCTGGTGCAGGCTCAGGGCGACTGGCTGTTCCGGACCCAGGAAGACTTGCGCACCGAATTCGACACCACCCCCGCCGGCTACAAACGCATGAAAGAGCTGCACGATGCGTTCAAGAGCAAAGGCGTGGAACTGGTCATCGTTTACCAGCCCACCCGTGGTCTGGTGAACCGCAACAAACTGAATCCGGAAGAAAAAGCCAAATACGATTTCGACAAGGCGCTGAAGAACTACAAGACCATGCTCGGTCGTTTCGCCGCCATGGGCTACGTAGTTCCGGACCTGTCGCCGCTGACCAACGAATCGCTGCCCGACACCCTGCCGGCCCACGACTTCTACTTCCGCGGCGACCAACACTGGACGCCGTATGGCGCCCAGCGCACGGCGAAAATCGTCGGCGAGAAAATCAAGCAACTGCCTGAGTTCGCTGACATTCCCAAGCGCGAATTCGAGAGCCATAAGTCGGGTCGCATGGGCAAGACCGGAACATTACACAACATGGCCGGTCAACTCTGTGGCACCAGCTACGCGATCCAGTACATGGATCAGTTCACCACCGAGCCCAAGGGCGAAGCGGCCGACGGCGACCTGTTCAGTGACTCCGGCAATCCCGAGATCACCCTGGTCGGCACCAGCCACAGTGGCAAGAACTACAACTTCGCCGGTTTCCTCGAAGAGGCCATCGGCGCCGACATCCTCAACGTGGCGTTCCCCGGCGGTGGCCTGGAAGGTTCGATGCTGCAGTACCTGGGCAGCGAAGAGTTCCAGACCAAGCCGCCGAAGATTCTGATCTGGGAATTCTCGCCGCTCTATCGCCTCGACCAGGAAACCATCTACCGCCAGATGATGGCGCTGCTGGACAACGGTTGCGAAGGAAAGGATGCACAGATGACCGGCAGCACCACGTTGAAACCGGGCAAGAACGAATTAATGGTCAACAGCAAGAACCTGAACCTGCAAAACGGCAGTCACCAGGTCGACATCCGCTTCGCCGATCCATCGGTGAAAACTTTGCAAGCCACCCTCTGGTACATGAACGGTCGCCACGAGGACATCAAAATCGAAAAACCGGAAACTTCCGACACCGACGGGCGCTTTGCCTTTGAGTTGCGCACGGACGAAGACTGGGCCACGCAGAATGTGCTGGCCGTCGAAATCCAGGGCCCTGAAGCAGGTGCCACGCCACAGAAAGTCGAAGCGAAAATCTGCAAACGCAATGTATTCCCTGGCGCTGGGCAGCGTACCGCTCAAGCCGGGCAATGAGGCAACCTCTTATGACATGCATGCAAACCCGAACTTTGAAAAAGTTACTCGCGCCCTCCCTGCTGACGTTGGCGATGTTCGCCGGCGCCACCCAGGCCGCCGCGCCACTGCGCCCGCCACAGGGCTACTTCGCGCCGATTGAAAAAGTCAAAACCGGCGACAAGAGCGAAGGCTGTGATGCGATGCCGACGCCGTACACCGGCTCACTGCAATTTCGCAGCAAGTATGAAGGCTCCGACAAGGCCCGTTCAACCCTGAACGAGGCCTCGGAAAAAGCCTTCCGCGACACCACCGCCGACATCACCAAGATGGAGCGCGGCACCAGCAAGCGCGTGATGCAGTACATGCGTGACGGTCGTCCGGAACAACTGGAATGCACCCTGAATTGGTTGACCGCCTGGGCCAAGTCCGATGCGTTGATGTCCAAGGACTTCAACCACACCGGCAAGTCCATGCGCAAATGGGCATTGGGCAGCATGGCGTCGGCTTACATTCGCCTGAAGTTCTCCGATTCGCAACCGCTGGCCAACCATCAGCAAGAGTCGCAGTTGATCGAAGCCTGGTTCAGCAAAATGGCGGATCAGGTGGTCAGCGATTGGGACAACCTGCCGCTGGAAAAAACCAACAACCACTCGTACTGGTCCGCCTGGTCGGTGATGGCAACGTCCATCGCCACCAACCGTCGCGACCTGTTCGACTGGGCAGTGAAGGAATACAAAGTCGGCGCCAATCAGATTGACGCCCAGGGTTTCCTGCCCAACGAACTCAAGCGCCAGCAACGTGCCCTCGCCTACCACAACTACGCCCTGCCGCCGCTCGCGATGATCGCCAGTTTCGCTCAGGTCAACGGTGTGGACTTGCGTCAGGAAAACAACGGCGCGCTGAAACGCCTGGGTGACCGGGTGTTGTCGGGGGTTAAAGACCCGGACGAGTTCGAGAAAAAGAACGGCAAGGAACAGGACATGACCGACCTCAAGGTCGACTCGAAATTCGCCTGGCTCGAACCGTTCTGCACGCTCTACACCTGCTCGCCGGATGTGCTCGAGAAAAAACACGAGATGCAGCCGTTCAAGACCTTCCGCCTCGGGGGTGACCTGACCAAGGTCTACGACCCGGCCAACGAGAAAGGCAAAAAAGGTTCGTAGCCAAAGCACAAAACCTTGTAGGAGTGAGCCTGCTCGCGATTGCGGCCTGACATTCAACATTCATGTCGACTGACACGCCCTCATCGCGAGCAGGCGCACTCCTACAG
>NZ_JASCOM010000166.1:0-13248 GCF_029959925.1 Pseudomonas sp. PS02303 | reverse complement strand
TCGTCGAGCGATGCCCGTCCAGGGAGGGATGGCCGAGCTCGATTCTCCAGAAGGTAGCTGGTGACACGAGTGTTGAGCCCACCCAACTAGGGTGACGGAAATTTCTGGGGTTCCGGCTTACATCCCCAAAAACGTCGCCTTGACCTGCGCTTCATCGAGGATTTCCAGCAGTCGCGGCACCCCCTCACGGGTGCCCCGGTAAGTGTCGACATCGATTCGAAGGCCTGCCCGCATCAGCATGATTCTTCTTTGGAGTGCTCGGCAATTTCGAGCATGGCCTCGCGCAGGAAGAAATCCAGGGTGTTGCCGATGGTCTCGCTCATCTCCACCGTCGGCGTCCAGTCCAGCAGGCGCTTGGCGTTGGCGATGCTCGGTTTGCGGTGGGATACGTCCTGGTAGCCGGTGCCGTAGAACGCCTTGCTTTCCACGTCGCGGAAACCGGCGAACGGCGGGAAGTTGTCGCGCAACGGGTGCGCTTCGAATTGACGCAACAGTTCTTCGCCCAACTGACGAATGCTGGCCTCGTTGTCCGGGTTGCCGATGTTGATGATCTGGCCATTGCAGGCATCGTTCTCGTTGTCGATGATCCGTGCCAGCGCTTCGACGCCGTCGGCAATGTCAGTAAAGCAGCGTTTCTGCTCGCCGCCGTCGAACAGGCGAATCGGCGTGCCTTCCACCAGGTTCAGGATCAGTTGGGTGATGGCCCGGGAGCTGCCGATCCGCGCCGAGTCCAGTCGGTCGAGGCGTGGGCCCATCCAGTTGAAAGGACGGAACAGGGTGAAGTTCAGGCCTTTCTGGCCGTAGGCCCAGATCACCCGGTCGAGCAACTGCTTGGAGATCGAGTAGATCCAGCGTTGCTTGTTGATCGGGCCGACGACAAGGTTGGAGCTGTCTTCGTCGAAGTTCTGGTCCTGGCACATGCCATACACTTCGGAGGTCGACGGGAAGATCACGCGCTTGTTGTATTTGACGCAGTAACGCACCAGTTTCAGGTTCTCTTCGAAGTCCAGTTCGAACACCCGCAGCGGGTTGCGGGTGTATTCGATTGGCGTGGCTATCGCCACCAGCGGCAGGATCACGTCGCACTTCTTGATGTGGTATTCGATCCACTCGGAGTGAATGCTGATGTCGCCTTCGACGAAGTGAAAACGCGGATGGCTGCGCAAGCGGTCAATGGCATCGGAGCCAATATCGAGGCCGTACACCTCGTATCGGTCGTCGCGCAAAAGCCGCTCGGACAGGTGATTGCCGATGAAGCCGTTGACGCCCAGTATCAGCACCCGAGTGCGGCGTGGCGCGCGGCCGGACTCGGCGCCACGCAACACGGAACCGTCGACCAGCCCCAGTTCGCTGGCCAGTTGCGGACCGCTCAGGTACAAGCCGTTGTCGTTACGCTGGCCGGAGGTGATGACCAAAGAGTCTTCGCCACAGGCAATGCGCAGCGGATCGACGCTGATGACCCGGCCCGGTGCCTGGCCTGCGTTGCCCTTGGCAACTTCTGCGCTCCAGACGATCAGCTTGTGTTCGCCAACGGCACAGAACGCGCCTGGGTACGGCTGGGTGACGGCGCGGACCAGGTTGAACAGTTCTTCGGCGGGGCGCTTCCACACAAGCTTGCCGTCGGCCGGGGTGCGACGTCCGAACACCGTGGCTTTGGATTCATCCTGCGGGGTTTCGCTGACGGTGCCTTGACGCAACGCCGGCAAGGCATCGCGCAGCAGGTCGATGGCGGCCACACGCAATTTGCCGTGCAGGCTCAACGCCGTGTCGCTGCGTTCAATGGCCACCCGTTGCTGGGCGATGATTGCGCCGGCGTCGGCGCGCTTGACCATACGGTGAAGGGTCACGCCGGTTTCACTTTCACCGTTGACCAGCACCCAGTTGGCCGGTGCCCGTCCCCGGTAGCGTGGCAACAACGAACCGTGCAGGTTGAACGCACCTTTGCGTGCCGTGGCCAACAGCGGTTCGCTCAGCAGCTGGCGGTAGTAGAACGAGAACAGGTAATCGGGTTTCAGCTTGCTGATGCGCTCGATCCACAACGGATGGTTGGCATCTTCCGGGGCATGAACCGGGATGCCCTTGCGCGCACACAGTTGCGCCACGGAGGCGTAAAACGCGTTTTCCTTCGGATCATCGGCGTGGGTAAACACCGCGGCGATCTCGAAGCCTGAGTCGAGCAGGGTTTCGATGCCGGCACAGCCGATATCGTGATAGGCGAAGACAACAGCTTTTGCGCTCATGAGAGAACCTGATCGGAAGAAGTGTTAGTGAGGCCGTCGACGGTGACAACGGGTGCTGGCGTGGCGGGTTGGCTACGCAGGACTTTCTCGACGAAGAATCGGGGGCGGGCGCGGACGTCGCTGTACATGCGGCCCAGGTATTCGCCCAACAGGCCCATGCCGATGAACTGCCCGCCGGTGAACACAAACAGCACGGCGAACAACACGAATGTGCCGTCGCCGGCCCATTCGGCGCCGAACACCAGGCGCAGGACGATCAACGCCGTGGCGAACAGCAAGCCGAGTCCGGCCATGGCGAAACCGACGATGCTCAGCAACCGCAGCGGCGTGGTGGTCATGCAGGTGATCAGGTCGAACATCAGGTTGACCAGGCGCATGGGGCTGTATTTGGATTCGCCGTGTTCACGTTCGGCGTGGGTCACCAGGATCTCCGTGGTGTGCCGGGCAAAGCTGTTGGCCAGGATCGGAATGAAGGTGCTGCGTTCGCGGCAGGCGAGCATCGCGTCGACGATGCTGCGGCGGTAGGCGCGCAGCATGCAGCCGTAATCGCTCATGGCCACACCGGTCGAGCGCTGTACGGCCAGGTTGATCAGCTTCGACGGCCAGCGGCGCAGCGCGGAGTCCTGGCGGTTGTTGCGTACCGTGGCAACCACGTCATAGCCCAGCTCGGCCTGCGCCACCAGGCGAGGGATTTCTTCCGGCGGGTTTTGCAGGTCGGCGTCGAGGGTGATCACCACATCGCCTTTGCACTGCTCGAAACCGGCCATGATTGCCGCGTGCTGGCCGTAGTTGCGGTTGAGAATGACCGCCACCACCGGGCTGCACTCTCGATTGGCGGCCTCCTCGAGGATTTGTGCGGAGTTGTCGCGGCTGCCGTCATCGACCAGCACGATTTCATAGTCATGGCGCAACAAACGGCAGGCCGCTTCGGTCCGCCTGAGCAGCTCGGGCAGGCTGTCCTGTTCGTTGTAGACCGGGATGACGATCGACACGCAACGGATCGGATACGGTTTCACAGGCTTTTTTCCAGTGTGTTTTCGATGGCGTCGACGACACGATTGACGTCATCGGTGGTCATGTCGGGGAACAACGGAATCGAGCACAGGCGCTCCGAGTTCCATTCGGTGTTGGGCAGGTGAAGGTCAGGGAAACGCTGGCGGTACCAGGTGTGCAGGTGCGTGGCGATGAAGTGAATGCCGGTGCCGATGTTCTGTTCCTGCAAGGCCCTCATGAAGGCATCGCGATCCAGTCCGCAGCGCTCGGCGTCGATGCGCAGGACGAACAGGTGCCACGCGTGCCGCTGCGGATACGTCGGGATGGCCAGCGGTTGCACCGGTAAACCTTCGAGGCGTTGCAGGTAGGTGCGCGCCAGCTCGGTGCGCTTGGCGTTGATCGCACCCAGACGCTCCAGCTGCACCAGGGCGATGGCGGCATTGATGTCGGCCAGGTTGTATTTGAAACCCGGCTCCATCACTTGTGCCTGAGGTCTGCGACCGTGGGTCAGCCGATCGTAGGCATCAACGCCCAGCCCATGAAACTTGAGCATGCGTACCCGGTTGGCCAACGCGGTGTCGTCGCTGACGAACATCGCGCCCTCGGCGCAGGTCATGTTCTTGATCGCGTGGAACGAGAAGATCGCCGTGCCTTTCGCGCCGACATGTCGACCTTTATAGAAGGTGCCTGCTGCATGGGCGGCGTCTTCGATGACTGGGATGCCGTGTTTGTCGGCCAATGCGTAAAGTGGATCAAGGTCGAAGGCGGCACCGGCGTAATGCACCGGAATGATTGCCCGGGTGCGCGGCGTGATCGACGCCTCGATGCTGGCCAGGTCACACATGAGCGTGTCGCGGTCAACGTCGACAAAGACCGGTTTGGCACCCAACAGGCAAATCATGTTGGCCGTGGACACCCAGGTCTGCGACGGCGTAATGACTTCATCGCCCGGACCAATGCCCAATGCCAGTAACGTGATATGCATACCACCAGTGGCCGAAGAAAGTGCAACGGCATGACGGCAGCCGACATAGTGGGCAAATTGCTCTTCCAGTTGCTGGGTTTTCGGCCCGGTAGTGATCCAGCCGGAGCGCAATACTTGCTCTACGGCTGCGATTTCCTCATCGCCGATAGTCGGGCGGGAGAAGGGGAGAAACGCCTCATTCATAAGAATCTCCGGGCGAACGGCTTCCTTCAGCAAAATCGCCGAAAGAAGCGTGTTTTCAAGGGGTTGACTACCGGAGCAGGAAGCCATCAATTGACTTTCCGGGCCGCGACCGGCAGCGTGACGACCCACAAGGGCTCGTCGGGTTGATTGAAGGTTATGCCCGATTTTGTGAAAGGAACATGAAAAACCGGTCTTCGAATCGTTTATCTGAAAGTCATACAGCCACTGTTCAGACTTCTGCCGTTTATCGCGATTTTTAGAAGAGAAGTCCTGCGGAAGTGTTCCCCTTTATATGAACAATGTTTCAATCCTTAGTTGTATTTACTGAATTGTTTCCACTCAAGGCCGTTTCGTTTGATTGACTTAGTTAATACCCACTCTGTTGCTTCGAAGACCAACCCGATGACTGTCTACCTGGCCCGACTGGCGCCCTCCAGTCAGTTGACCATGCGCTACGTTTTGCAGGATGCGGCCGACCGTTTGGGTTTCGAAGACATGAACGTCGAGGAGATTCCCTGGCATCAGCTCCAACCCGACAATGTGATTGCGCTGGTCGCGGCATTGCGCGAAGACGGCTACGCACCGAATACCTCGTCGCTGTACGTCAATGCGGTACGCGGGGTGATGAACGAAGCGTGGCGCATGAGCCTGATCAGTCAGGAACACTTGCTGAAAATGCGCTCGGTGAAAGGGATTGCCGGCACGCGTCTGTCCCAGGGGCGCAACCTCAGGCGCTCGCTGATTCAGGAGATGATGGCGGTGTGTGCCGCCGACCCGCGTCCTCAAGGCTTGAGAGACGCCGCCATCATCGGGATTTTGTACGGTTCGGGAATGCGCAAATCCGAGTCGGTGAACCTGGACCTGTCACAGGTGGATTTCAGCGAGCGCAGCTTGCGGGTCACCGCCAAGGGCAACAAGCAGTTGATCAAATACGCCCCGGCTTGGGCCTTTGAAAAACTGCAGGCCTGGCTGGAACTGCGCCGTTCGCACCTCAAGGAAGGCGAGGTTGACGACCCGTTCCTGTTCAACCGCATCCGTCGCGGCAGCCACATCACCCGCGAGCGCATCACCAAGCACGCGATCTATTACATCGCCCGGCAGCGCGGTGCGCAGGTCGGGGTAAAGATCATGCCGCATGATTTCCGGCGCTCGTTCATCACCCGGGTGATCGAAGAGCATGACCTGTCGATCGCGCAAAAACTCGCTCATCACAGCAATATCCAGACGACGGCCAACTACGATGTGCGCGACGACAACGAGCGGCGTCGGGCGGTGGATCGCTTTGATCTGTGATGGCGTGGATTCAGGGTTCACTCAGCACATGGGCATGGCCGATGGTTGATACGTGAACCTCGCTGCCAGCGGGCGGCGCGTACAGGCCAGAGCTGCGCACCATCAGTGATCGACCGTGCGGGTCGCCGGCGACGGCAGGCTGCAACTCCACGGTCAAGGTGCAGGTGTTGCCGCTGAAATCCCGCTCGGTCACCACGGCGCGGCACCCGGCGACTTCGGTCGGGCTGGGCTGGATGCTGACCAGTTGCAGCTGCTCGGGGCGCAGCATGATCTGCGCCGCATTGTTATTACGGTGGTTGTTAACCGGAATACGGCCCAGATCGCAATGGGCCCACCCGGCCTCGATCCTGGCGGGCATGACCACGGCATCTCCAAGAAACAGCGCAGTTTGTTCGTCGTCGGGATAGCGGTAAAGGTCCAGCGGATGGCCCGACTGCACCAGCCGGCCGTCACGCATTACCGCTAACTGATCGGCGAACGACAAGGCTTCGCTCTGGTCATGGGTGACCAGGATGGTGGTGACGCCGGCGTCGGACAGCAATCGCGCGACCATTTTGCGCATTTCGCCCCGCAGGCCGGTATCAAGGGCCGAAAACGGCTCATCCAGCAACATCAGCCGTGGTTGCTGCGCCAACGCACGCGCCAGCGCCACTCGCTGTTGCTGACCGCCGGAAAGCTCATGGGGCCAACGTTGGGCCATGCTCGAGTCGAGGGCCACGCTGTCCATCAACTCAGCGATTCGCTGGTGCTTCGCCTCGCCTTTGGTCGACAGCCCGAAACCGATATTGGCGGCCACCGTCATGTGCGGGAACAGCGCGCCGTCCTGGGGGACATAGCCGATCAAGCGCTGATGCGCCGGGACTTCATGGGTGTCGTCGACGAGTGTCTGGCCGTCGAGCGAAATACTGCCCGTGTCCGGGAATTCGAAACCGGCGATCATCCGCAGCAACGTGGTTTTGCCGGAACCCGAGGGGCCAACGATGACTGTCCGGCTGCCTTTTGGCACCGACAGGCTGACGTTCTCCAGCGCTCGCTGAGAACCGTAATATTTGCAGATCGCGTGCAGTTCCAGAGCGTTCATCGTCCAGCCGTTCGTTTGGATTGGTAATAAAGAATTGCGGTCAACGGAAGCGACAGCACAATCATCAGCAGGGCGTAGGGGGCCGCGGCGGCATAGTCGATTTCGCTGGTCATGGCCCAGAAACCGGTGGCCAGGGTGCGCGTGCCGTTGGGGGCGAGCAGCAGGGTCGCGGTCAGCTCATTGGTGATCGCCAGAAACACCAGCGCGGCACCGGCGGCGGCACCGGGCGCGGCCAGGCGCAGAGTGATCAGCCACAGTGCCCGCGCAGGCGAGCGGCCGAGGCTGCGCGCCATGTTTTCCAGTTCGACCGGTGCCTGCGCGATGCCCGCACGCAAACTCACCAGGGCGCGGGGCAAAAACATCAGCAGATACGCCAACAGGACGGTGATCGTGGTCTGGTAGATCGGTCGGGCGAAATGGATGGTGATAGTCACCAACGCCAGGGCCACGACGATCCCGGGCAATGAACTGGTGATGTAGTTGCAGCTTTCCAGCAACCGCTGCAGCCGACCCGGCGAGCGAATCGACAGCCAGGCGATCGGGATGGCGGCGCAGGTGGTCAGGACTGCGCCGCAAATCCCCAGCAGCAGGGTTTGTTCCAGCGCCGGCACAAGCTCTGCCAAGTCCCAGACTTGCGTGCCGCCCGCGATCAGCCATTTGCCCAAGGTGATCAGCGGCACACCCAAGGCCAGGGCGCAGGTGGTGATTTGCAGCATCAACCCCAGCACCGTGGCTTGAGCGTCCAGGCGCACCACCCGTTGTTCACGCGCGCTGCCGGAACCGACCCGGGCGTAACGCGCCGTACCGCGAGCGGCCGACTCGGCGGTCAGCATCACCAGGCAACACAGGGCGAGCACGCTGGCCAGCATATGGGCAGCGGGGCCGTTGAAGGTGGATTTGAACTGATCGAAGATCGCCGTGGTGAAGGTGTCGAAGCGGATCATCGCGTACAGGCCATATTCGGCCAGCAGGTGCAGGCCCACGAGCAACGCACCGCCACAGATGGCCAGGCGCAGTTGCGGCAACACCACACGAAAGAAGATCGCCCAGGGCTTGAGCCCCAGGGATTCGGCCACGTCTTCGATCGCCGGGTCGAGCCGGCGCAACGTCGCTGCAATCGGCAAGTACAGGAACGGGAAGTAGGCGATCACCGAGACCAGAACCCCGGCAAACAGGCCGTGAATCGGTGGTACCAGGCTGACCCAGGCATAGCTGTGCACGAAGGCCGGCACCGCCAGCGGCGCGATCGCCAGCAACGACCAGCCACGTCGCCCGGGCAGGTTGGTGCGCTCCGTCAACCAGGCCAGGGCCAGGCCCAGGCTGATGCACAACGGAATCGTGATCACCACTAGCAACACGGTGTTGATCAGTAACTCGCCGACCCGAGGCCGGAACACCAGCGGCACCAGCGTTGCCCAGCCGGTTTGTATCGACACGCCGATGACGAAGGCAATCGGCATCAGTGCCAGCAACGACACCAGCACCGACAAACCGATTACCCAGGCGCCACCGCGACCGGCGAAGACGCCACGGGCGCGTCGTCGCAGGTTGACGGGTATCGCCGCGGGGATACCGGTTGGCAGGGATTCAGGGATCAATTAGAGCAGCCCCGCCTGAGTCATCAGGTCCACGGCTTTTTTGCTGTCGAGTTTCGACGCATCGACCATCGGGGCGTCGAGTTGCGACAAAGGCACCAGTTTCGGATTGGATGGGGCGTTTTTGCCCACGGCGTATTCGAACGACTTGCCAGTCTTGAGGATGTCCTGGCCGTCCTTGCCGGTGATCCATTTTAGCAACGCCTGGGCTTGTTCCTTGTGCTTGCTGGACGCCAATACGCCGCCCCCCGAGACGCTGACAAAGGCCCCCGGGTCCTTGTGCTTGAAGTAGTGCAGGGCCGTGTTGTTGCTGTTTTCGCCGGTCTTGGCTTGATCGCCGAAGCTGTAATAGTGATAGATCACGCCGCTGTCGATCTGCCCGGCATTCACCGCCTTGAGCACGGCGCTGTTGCCGCGATAGGCCGTAACGTTGTTTTTCATCCCTTTGAGCCATTCCAGCGTTGCGGCTTCACCCTTGAGTTCCAGCACTGCAGCGACGATTGCCTGGAAGTCAGCACCGGCCGGAGAAGCGCCCCAACGACCTTTCCACGCCGGACCCGCGAGGTCCATCAGTGATTTCGGCAAGTCGGCCTCGGGCAGTTTCGCAGGGTTATAGACAAACACGGTTGAGCGCGCGGCAATCCCGACCCATTTGCCATGGGCAGGACGATAAGCCGCCTCGACTTGCTCCAGCGTCGTCGGGGCAACCGGCGCAAACAGGCCGGCGTTGTCCACCAGCACCATCGCCGGGGAGTTCTCGGTCAGGAACACATCGGCCGGGGACGCGGCGCCTTCCTGCACGATCTGATTGCCCATCTCGGTATCGTCACCATTGCGCACGGTGACCTTGATGCCGGTTTCCTTGGTGAAGCCCTCGACCCAGGCTTTGGTCAGGCTTTCGTGCTGCGCGTTGTAGACCACAATGCCGTCATCCGCTGCAAACACCTGTGTGGCGCCGAGCAGGGCGGTGGCCAGCAAGGCCGCTTTGAGGAAGGAAGGGGTAGGGGTGAACATTCTGTCGGCAGCTCCTGTTCTTTTGGAAGGCATGCACGTCCATTCGCGGATCAATCAATGCGAACCATTTGCATGTTTGAATCGCAGGGAATGTAGAGCTCAAAATGAGAAAAAAACGTCAAAGAAACCGTTAATACATGTCATTTACATTCAGATTAGCAGCACCTCGGCCCCTTGCCCGATGGGTCTGAATCAAACGGTGTGGTCACTGGCTCGATGGGCAGCCTTTCGAAGTTCCGCCGGCCGCCTGATTGATCGCAGCGGCCAGACGCTTGACGTTGTTCTGATGGGCCACCACCAATTCATCAATGCTGGGACCGGAAGGTGACTGCAACGTGCTGCGGCAAGTAATCAGCGTGTTATCACTGTCGCCAAGGCTGCGCAGGCGCCATTTGACATCGATCAGCGCGTATTGCCCTGGAATCGAGTCGAAGCGCTGCACATCCAGGCGCAGTGACATTTTGCGTTGTGAGTGGCTGTTGAGCAGTTGGTCAACCATGGCGCTGCGCAATTCATCCACCAGGCTCGCGGCCCACCATTCGGTTTCGAGTATCGCCAGGCCGCTGTTGCCCTGGCGGATCACGATCTGCGGACGATCGACCTGGGGCGGCACGCTGATGCTTTCAATCTCGATCTCCGAGGTAGCGCCTCTGGATTGATTACCCAATTGCGCCGGAATCAGGGTGTGAAACTGAATCGGATCACTGCGGCAAGCGGTGAGCAGTAACAGCGCGGTGACCAAGGTGATCTTCAGCGAAAAAGCCATGGTGTTGCTCCTGTGGTCAGTTGCGCGGTGGCGCCTGCAGATCCATCGGTGCGGCGTTGTTGGGGCGGCCGCGAATCAGCGATTCCGGATGCCGTCCCAGGTAATCCGAGAGCTCCCGCAAGGAGCGCGACATGCGTCCGAGTTCGTCCAGGGTCTGGGTCAGTTGTTCGCGCTGCGGTGAGTCTTCGGCGAGCGTCGAACTGGCCGATTGCAGGGTCTTGCTGACGTCGGCCAGGGTGGTTTGCACGCCCGGCAGCGTCTTGGCGTTGAATTGGGCGAGGCCTTTGCGCAGTTCGACGAGGTTACTGTCCAGATTGCCGGCAATTCGCTCGATCGGCAGTTGGTTGATCTTGTTGACCATGCCTTCGAGTTTTTCCTGCAACTGTTCGAGGCTGCCGGGAATGGTCGGAATACTGACCGGACGGGCGCTTGGATCGAACGCGACTTTCTCAGCCTTGGGGTAGAAATCCAGTGAGATGTACAGCTGGCCGGTCAGCAGATTGCCGCTGCGCGCCTGGGCGCGCAGACCGTTCTCGATAAAGGAACCCATCAAGCGCACGCCTGCGGCTTCATCATTGGGATCATGATTGAGCGCCTTGAGCATTTTGGTATGGGCCGAACCCAGGCGCTGCGGGTAGATCACGATGCCAACGTTGACCGGGAAGCTGCGCTTTTTCGCATCGAAATCCAGATTGATCGACACCACTTTGCCGAACTCCACGCCGAGGAATTCCACCGGTGCATCGACTTTGAGGCCCCGCAGGGCCTGGTCGAAACGCAGGCTCAAGTATTGGCCCTTGCCACTGGGCGGGGCGAGGGCGGTTTGCTGGTCTGGGAACAGTTCATAGGCATACTCTTCGGCCGCCGGTTTATCGTTGGGGCTGTACTCCGGCGCGCGGAAGGCGATGCCGCCCACCAGCAGCGATGACAACGACTCGGTCTTCACCGCGAAGCCATTGGCGCCGACGCTGACATCAATACCGCTGGCGTTCCAGAACCGGGTGTTTTCGGTGACATAGGCATCGTTGGGCGCGTGAATGAACAAGTCGATGTTCACACCGTTGCCGTCAGGGTCCAGCGCATAGGCCACCACCTGGCCGACCGGAATTTTCCGGTAATAGACCGGCGAGCCGATGTCCAGCGATCCGAGGTCCTGGGTGTGCAAGGTAAAGCGTTTGCCCGGTTCGCCATAGGTAATCGCTGGCGGGTTTTCCTGGCCTTTGAAGTGTTTCGAGCGGGTGTTGGACTGGCCGATATCCGCGCCGATGTAGTCACCGGAGAACAGGGTATCGATGCCCGACACGCCGCCGGCACCGATACGCGGACGCACCACCCAGAACTGTGAGTCTTCACGGGTGAAGCTTTCCGCCTGTTTGGCCAGTTTGATCGTAGCGTTGACACTCTTCTGGTCGCTGCTCAGTTCCACGTCCGAGACCTGCCCGATCACCACATTGCGGTATTTGACCTCGGTCTTGTTGGCAGTCAGGCCGCTGCCGGTCTTGAACGTGACCGTGATGGTCGGGCCTTCCTGCATCATGCTGTGGACCACCAGGGAAATGCCCACCAGTACTGCGACGATTGGCACGATCCAGACCAGCGAAACGCTGAAACGACGAGTCTTGATTGGGGCCTGGCCAGGGGCTTGCGGCCCGTCAGTGGCTTGCGACTTCATCCATGTCCTCCTCGGTGTGTGAGTTTTTATCCTGCTCGTTATCCCAGATCAGACGCGGGTCGAAACTCATCGCTGACAGCATGGTGAACACCACCACCAGTCCGAAAAACAGAATGCCCGGACGCGGTTCGATATCGGCCAGGGCTTGAAACTTCACCAGTGAGGCCACCAGGGCCACCACGATCACGTCGAGCATGGACCAATAACCGATGAGCTCGACGAAGCGGTATAACGTCGATCGTTCCTTGCGCGCCCATAGGCTGTTGCGATGCACCGTAATCAGCAGCAGCATTAACGCGACGAACTTGACGCCCGGCACCGCGATGCTGGCGATAAAAATGATCAGGGCGATGTCCCAGGCACCGTGCTGCCAGAAATCCAGCACGCCGCCCATGATTGTGCTGTCAGCTCCGTTGCCGACCATCTTGGTGTTCATCACCGGCAGCAGATTGGCCGGGACGTAAAACACCAATGAGGTCAGCAGGTAGGCCCAGGTGCGGGTCAGCGAGTTGGTTTTGCGCCGATGCAACGGCGCGCCGCAGCGCTCGCATTCGTGCGGTTCACCTGTCATGTCGCAGGCCAGTCCGCAGCTGTGGCACAGGCAGAGGTTGAGTTCGCTGGCGACCGGAGGCGTTGTCATAGAATGTCCCACAGCTCACGGATATCGCGCCCGGCGATGCGGATCATCATCAGGCTGAGCACAGCCAGGGCAAACAGACCAATGCCGGGCAGCACATCCAGCAACCCGGCGAGCTTGATCACCGCAACCATGGCCCCCAGCAGACAGACTTCGAGCATGCTCCAGGGCCGCAGGGTTTCCAGCCAGCGCATGCAGAAGCTGAAACCGGGCGAGCGCCGGGAGGCGAGGGCATAGCTCAGCACCCAGATCAGCAGCAACAGCTGGAAAATCGGCGCGATGATCATCGCGATCGCCGCCACCATGGCAATGAACGTGATCGGCCCCAGGCTCAGGGCCAGCACCGAGTCCCAGAGGGTTGCGCTGTTTTTCAAGCCTTTGAGGCTGATGCTCATGACCGGGTAGAAATTGGCGAAAATCCACAGCATCAACGCCGTCCAGGTCAACGCCAGGCGTTGTTCCACCGTCAGGCCGTTATAGCGCTGGAGCACACCGCCGCAGCGCGTGCACAGGGTTTTTTGATGTTTGGCGAGCGTGACTTTTTCATACACGCAGTCGCAGTGCTCGCAGATGATCAGTTGGTCAGTCGTAGCCATTGGCCGCACTCGCCAGGACGCAGGAAAGTCAGAGCACCTCCTCAATATAGAAGTGCCTTGCGATTGAGCAAATCGAAAGGCCTAAACAACTGATTGACCGCGTTATCGTTTATCGCGAGCAGGCTCACTCCCACAGGGATCGTCGTCGTTCACAAATGCTGTGTCCGCCGAAAATCCCCTGTGGGAGTGAGCC
>NZ_JASCOM010000165.1:0-13272 GCF_029959925.1 Pseudomonas sp. PS02303 | reverse complement strand
GCTTCTGGAGCCTTGCTAACTGTTATATGTGTTTTATCTTCCATAAATCAGATACTTACCTAATCTAACTATTTTTATGTTTTTTTACGCGTGGAATAAGTGATGAGTGACTGACAATCTGCCTCATTGCAATCCTCGCAACTCCTCATTTGAGCGTTCGTCAGAGATGGAGGTTAGCCTATAGCTTGGACATATCCGAGGAACTGGTTTCACGTACAGTGCGGGCTTTCACATCAGTCGTCGAAGCGGACGCTTACGTAAAGCATTGGGGGAATAGTCGACAGCCATGTGATGCACGATTGTGTAGACTTGGTGCACCATTCAGGCTGATCCTCGAAGCAAGCTTGGAGTTGATACGATGGGTATCGGTGAGGCAATGGAATGACGCAGATTCGACGGCTGTTCGTGGTGTTAGTGCGGTTGCAAAAATCATCAAGTTGCCCAGAGGCAACGGTCTGATGCATCAGGGGCTGCACGTCCCTGCTGGTTATTCTCATATAAATAATATTGTCGGCGCGTGGCCGGGTCGAACCTGTCGCGGCGAGGAATAGCATTCATGTTGATGCTGCACATATCTGATATTCACTTCAAGTCGCCGGATTGCCTCGATCCATTGATGGATCCTGAACTCCCTATTCGCACTCGTATGATGCGGGATCTCACTGAACAAGTGCAAAAGCTGGGTAACGTTGGCGCGATTCTTATTGGGGGAGATATCGCGTTCAAGGCAGCCCCAGATGAGTATCGGACAGCCCGAGACTGGATAGAACAGCTCTCTCAAATTTCAGGTTGTCCGAAAGAACGCATTTTTGTAGTGCCGGGCAATCACGACGTGGACCGCGGGATTATCAAGGGTAGCGTCCAGATTCAGAACGTCCAGCATGCGATCGCTTCCACCCCACTGACCAACCGCGAGTGGAAGCTCAAACAGCAGTTACGCGATGAAACAACCGGCCAACTCCTTTTCCAAGCCCATGCGGCATACAACGAATTTGCCGCGCCCTTCGCGTGTCAGATATGGCCCGAAAAGCCGTTCTGGCATCAGGATATCCCCCTGGAGAATGGCGTGGGCCTTAGGATCTACGGGCTGACTTCCACACTTCTGTCCGGTCGTGAGGGCAACGATGACAAAGAGCGGGATCTCTACCTCAGTCCGTTACAGACTGTACTCAACCCAACACCGAACACGCTCAACCTAGTGCTGTGCCACCATCCCATTGATTGGCTTGAAGACGGCGAGGTCGTAGATGATGCGTTGAACGCCCGTGCTGCTTTTCATGTGTTTGGCCACAAACACAAGCAGCGGCTGCAAATGGATTCGAGCTACGTGCGCTTCGCCGCAGCCGCGGTAAATCCGTCGCGTGCCGAGCAACCTTACAATCCGGGTTACAATCTGATTCGGCTCCAGGTCGCAGGCGCCGGAGTCGAGCGCCGCGTTAACGTTGAGGTGTACCAACGCCGGATGCAAGATAACCCCGAACGGTTCATCGCAATTCAGAACAATCAGGGTCGCGACTTCTTCACATCGTCAATCTTGGTTCCGGAGGAAGCAGGTATACCCGCACCGGCTAGTGGCCCCGTCAGGGCGGCGGTCCCTGCCGATGAATCGCATGACCATTCGACTGGCACGCTGGTTATTCAAGACGCGGAGGCGACCATGGGTGAAGAAGATACCCGGGACTTGCTGTACCGATTCTGGGACCTTTCGAGTAGCCAGCGGCGAGACATCGCAACCTCATTAGACCTGCTTAAAGAGGGCGAGATGAAGCTGCCAGAGCCGGAGCGATATGGACGAGTCCTAATCCGCGCTGCGCAGTTGAATATCATGGACAAGATCGCGGCTGAAGTCGCCAAGTTGGAGAGATGAGTATGGCGAAGACGCCCGAGATGAATTCCGATTTCGCACGTTGGTATGCGGACGCTTTTATGGACGAAGGCCCGATCAGAACTCGCAGGTGGAAAGGTGTGGTGGATACCGCCACGGCTGCGGATTACTGGATGGTAGAGGTCCTTGTTCGTTACGCTTTTGCCACGACGGCGCCGGCTGACGGCGGTAAAAACGAAGCTTTGACCAAGAAGCATCAAGCGCTGCTTACTTCCATATCCGGCAACGGCTCGCCATTGGATCCTGCGGAATCTCGTCGAGAGCTGCAAATCCTGTCAGCCGCAGTGCTGACGCGGTTGTTCGCGAGGCTGCCGGACGCGGCGATCGCAGTTCTTAATGCTTCATTTGGAGGCATGCGTACTGCCGAGCTGCCTATGGATCTCGTTGGACTCGCGAAGAAGGCCGTAGTTGAGTTTTCAAGGAAAAAACACGAGCGCCCTAATCCCAAGGAATTCGTGATAGAACCGTCGACGGTCGACTTCGAGGTCTCGGCAGAAGCACTGGCAGACATGTCGCCAGCCCAATGGAAACTTGAGCTAGATGGCCTTCGAGATTCCACCCGGGAAGCACTGGGTGAGATCATCGACAAACAGAACCATGTGACGAAGCGGCTCATTCGCCAGATATCTCTGGGCGAGGAGGAGCTGCAGATGCTTTGGTGGTTGATCGGAGCCCATAGTTGGATCGTGGATGCACCTTTTACCGACGTTGACGCTGCATTGAAACCACTTGTGTTCAGTAAAGAACTGGGGGGTATCACCAATATATCCCCTGGGCCCGCGTCAGTGACTGCGCTGCTTTCCCGAGCCGGCGTCACCGGCGACGCGCTTATGGTATCGGACTCTGTGAATGCCGCCGATATTAGTTGGAGCAGGGACATCACGAAGTCGACCAGAATTTCCCCTGTCACGACCCCCCTGCACTTCGCACTTGAAAAAAGGGTTGAAGTCGGCTCGGACGATGCTTGGCTTCCGGTATGGGCCTCCATGACCGGGCTGCCCGCCGACGCGTCTATGGCAGCGGTTCAGCTCGCCGAGCTTTTCTACCGTGAGCATCTTTTCCTGTCCGTGGGCAACTGATCAAATGGCGACCCAGCAGCTTGCATGCAACAACGCCGATTGTAATTTCGCGTCTGATGGTAAGTGCGTGGAAGGGTTCGAGATCGAAGAGTGCCCACACGCCGGCTTATCACTCGAGGACATCCCGGAAGCTGAAGAGTCAGCCGCCGCAGTGGAGCCGCCAGAACCAACGATCGCCCTTGCGTCCGGTGAAGCGCTGGCTCGCGACAATGTCTCGAACTTACAGCGACGAAACGTTTCCAGGTCGATCGGTCTCATAGGGCCGAACGATTCGGGCAAGACCAGCTTGATCGCTGGGGTTTACGACCTTCTTCAAGACGGGCCTCTCTCGGGGGCGGCGTTCGCGGGGTCTTCTACGCTGATCGGGTTTGAAAAGGTTTGCCATCTCGCTCGTGCGGTCTCCCGACGTGCCATCCCGCACACAGAAAGAACTAGTCGCGGTGCGGATGCAACCTTCTTTCATCTCGATCTGCATCAAGAAGGTTTAGGGTTTACCTCTTTATTCATAAGCGATCGGTCGGGGGAGGACTATCTAGCCGTCACCGACCAAATTTCCCAGGCCGATCAGTTCTTCGAGATTCGACGAGCGGACTGCATAACCCTGTTGGTCAACGGCGCGCAACTGGCTAATCCGAAGCTGCGGCATGAAGTGAAGGCGGCGACGCCCCAGATCGTCGATGCGTTGGTCGAAGCACGCGCGATCCGTGGAGGATGTCGGCTAGCGGTCGTCCTGACAAAAAAGGACTCAGTCGTCATCTCTCAGCATCCGGACCGGGTCCAGAAGGATTTTGACGAGATGGTAGAGTCGATCATCAAAACTCACGCTACACACCTTGGCGAGGTGAAGTCATTTGTAGTCGCGGCATCTCCAAAGGACTGCGAACAGGTCTCCAGGGGAGAAGGCGTCGCTGACTTATTGCTGTACTGGTTACGGCCGAATATACCTGTAGTCGCGGGGGGCGACGGGGCACCTGCTATTTTCGAACGTATGATCGACCTGCTGACCGACACGGGGACAGAAAAATGAGCGGGGAAATTCATATTTCTATTGTAGGACTGCCCTCGTCGGGCAAGACGACATTTCTCGCAGCTCTGTGGCACATGGTCCGTGAGGTGGGGGCCGGTACGGCTCTCTCGTTCGATCGCCTCAGTCAAGGCAACTACGAACACCTTAACGCGCTAGCCAAGCGGTGGCGATCTGGAACGATTCAGCAGCGGACCCAGGTGAGCGGTGCAAAGGCTGTGACGATGCGACTTAAAGATGACGACGGACAGAAAGTTGAGGTTTCGTTTCCAGATCTGCCGGGAGAGGATTTCTCCCGAATGTGGGAGCGTCGTGAGCTCGACAAGGGAATGCTGGAAACACTGACAGCACCTTCGCTCGTCCTTATGATCAACGGCGATACGATCAAGATGCCGGCTTGGGTCGTTGACTGGACGACGTTGCAGAGGAAGTTGGGCATAGTACCCCCCGAGAAAGAGCCGATCGAGTGGAGCGCCGATCTGGCTCCTACTCAGGTCAGGATCGTGGACCTCCTACAGATGCTCATGTCGGGGGAGCTAAATATCGGCGCAAGACGTTTGGCCCTTCTCATCTCAGCATGGGACAAGGTCGAAGGGGAAGGACAAACGCCGGCAGAGATTCTTGAAAACAAATTACCTTTCTTAAGCCAGTATTTGCGCAGTGGGCGCGATCCTTGGACTTGGCAAGTGTGGGGCCTTAGTTCTCAGGGGGGGGTGTACGAGGATCCTGAGAAAGACGAGAGCTTTGCTGAAACTGATAGGCTTCGAGACCTAGAGCGACCATCCGACCGGATCAAGGTCGTGGACGGAGATACCGTCATTTCAGATATAACCAAGCCGCTGAAATGGCTGATCGACTAATGCCTTCAATCTTGGTCCATCAGGCGCTTCATGGATACAACGACGGCCATAGACTTATTTCCAGTTCACTGCCGCTGGATGCGTCGGATGCACGCGTTATGTTAGTGATGAGTGACCTATCGGGTTCTGGCATGAAGCCGTCGGCTGACGGCTATCTCACGGGATATCCGCTCGAGAAAAGCGGAAAATATGTCCTTGCGAGAACTTGGGCAGCCCCTGAAATGCCCCGGCCTGGCTGCGTTTGGACTCACTCGCTGATCATTGAAAACGCAGATCTCGCCAGGCTGATGTCTGCTCAAGCCCTGCTCGACATTTTCACACGTCCTACTGGTATAGATGTCAGGTCAGCCTATGGCGATCCCGTTTCCATGTCGCCACAACTTAAGCCGAACGGAATCGAGCCAACAGAACGGACTGAATTTCTGCTGCAGGCGCTGTATTCGTTTCCGACGCGTCAGGTGGTGGCCGAAGCCGCCGAGCCGTTCGCAGACGAGCAAGTTGCGACCGCCATCTGGATGCAGCAATGGCCAAGGCTGCGCCGTTCGTTTGGTTTTTGCACGCTTTCGGGAATGGATCGATCCGGGAAAGGGGTTGTTCTTGACCTTCAGTTCGTACCCGAGAAGGATCGTCAGCTCCGTTCGAAATTTCCGAACGCCGTGGTTGCGGATGGAGCTGCCATCTCTGAAGGGCCGCTGCGTCTGTTGGCTGATCTCGCAGCCCCATCATCGTCTACGTTGCGCGAATTCCTTAAACGCACCGGCGGCGACGTCGATGGCGGTCGACGCGCTATGTTGCCGCTATGTGAACTTCATAGAAGCCTATTAGAAAGCCATCCGCCGGACTTGGTCTCGGCCATTTCTGTCTTGGCGGCTCTCGATAGCGGCGGAAGGAAGCAGGCCAGGTCGATCCGCACGCTCGTGACGCGGCAAGCGATGAAAGCGACCGGTCGGATAGAAGATGTAGTGTTTGAGTTTCTTCTCGAAACGCTTGAACAGTTAAGCGATCCCGTAGAGCAGGCCGAGATGGGTAACAAGCTTGGCATCGAGCTGTGGCGGCGATCACCGCATCGCTTCTACTCTGCGCTCATTTCGGAAGGCGCTTCAGCCAGCGTCGCGTCCCGTGCTCTGGCGGAGATGAAATCGGAGCAGATAGTGTCGGGGCTTGAGTCCAACACTGATATCGCGATCGACATAGCCGAGCGGCGACCGGACATTATGTTGCTAACAGCTTTTTGGCGTATCCCAAAAGTCGACGATGGGCTGGCGGAACGTATACCGCACCAAGACGCAGGTCTTGCTGCACGAGCATTGCTTGCGGCAGGCAGGATCGGCCCAGCCATAACTATCATCAATAAAGCGGACCCAACGGATTTAATCCGCGCATTAGAGTCAGACAAGGCCGATCCCGACGCCGTACGGGGATGGCTCGTCGCTTTATGCCGCGATAAGAATAAGCTGGCCGCAGTGCTCGCCACAGGTGAGGTGACGCGGATGGCGACGGTCGTCACTATCGCCCGGCAGACCTCTCCTGACGATGTTCCCAATACCTGTGGAGAGGATTCTTGGCTTATCGCGTTGCGAGGTGCGTCTGGTCCCCTCGACCGGTCAGACGAGGATTTTCTTGCAGCGTTTTTCCTGACTCGGGCACTGGGCTGGAAATCCAGATCGCAGGCCGACCTGCTGCGATACTCATACACCCGAGTATACAAGGCATTTCAGGGGCAGCACTTCTCGCGCGAGACGGAAAGGCTCGCCAGCTTGCGTTTACAGAGTTCGTGGTTCGACTGGGACAGCTGTTCGCGGCTGAGAGAGACAGTAACGAAAATGTTTATCGATCGCGACCTCGAACCGGAGAGTTTCGGTCGCCTTACAGACGAGAGTCCGCTCGCGTTCTCTCTAATCGACGAAGCCGCTAACACTGGAAAGGGGCGCGCGTATCTCAAGCGAGTACGCGAGGCGCTCAAGGATGCCGAAGAAGTGGAGATCAAGGCGAGATCAGCTTATATCGCTAAAAAACTGAAGTGAGCACAGCTCTACTTACTGTTTTGGAAATTATCCCAACGGAGCAACTAAGCCTTTTCATAGGTCTGCTTCGAGTCCGTGCTGCGTAAAAATCGCCGTCTGTCGCGTCCGGCGACATCCGACCTAGGCTGTGTGTAAAACCTCTTTGCGCATGACGTTAGCAAGCATGGCACCACCTATAGCTCGGAATCAGTCAAGTCGCTGGTTCTTAAAAAACCGTGCGCGCGTCTGGCACGACTTTGAACGATTGGAATGCCAGCCTGGCTTTAAATACAACTGCGTTGGGAAAATGCAGTTTAACTTTCTGCCTTACCGATTCGAGGGGCTCCTCGCATAGTGGTCCGAGGATCACCTCCGCCAGTTGAATATCGCCACTGATTGGCCAGAAATGAAACGGACCTTCCAAGGGGGCATCATTCAAGCTCACGAACCGACGGTACTCTTCCTCGTACCGCCATCCTCCGGACTTGGTGCACAGCAACTGTTGTTGCAGTTCTTCGCTCAGATTGTCTGGGGTTGATGTTGGGTGAAGTGCATCGAGGATTCGATCGTCTTGGTAGCTGACCTGCTGAACTGTGCTGCGGTTGACGTCAAAACCCAAACAGACTCCTGTGTGCTTATCGGCGTAGTGGCTCCACATCACCGGCTCTGACCAATCTCCAGCGAAGCACAGTAAGCCCATCAGCGAATGGCTTTTATCTTTCCAGTCTCTCACGACCTGGCGCGTCTTGTGTTCTTTGAAGTTCGCAGCAAGCAGCTCGAAGGGGTCATTCAGATCAGCAAAGCGAGAGACCTTGATGCGCCGATTTTCTATGTTGCTGAGAGCGTGTTTGACGCTGGTGAGGTTGTACAGGCGAATCGTCGAGCGATTAACTGGTGGGTGGCAGGCTATCGCGCTCCCCATGTCTGATTTGTAGCCAGCTGAGATCCATTCACGTCTGAGCATTTCGTTGGTCGGCATGCCTATTTCCTATGCATTGGAGTGATGCTTGAACCTATGCGGCAAGCTTTCGCTTGCGCTTTTCCAGCGAATCACCGTCGATCATCAGGCCTTCTTATCTGCAACTCACGCCTCAGTCCACGGGCTTTGGTACAGGAACCTTGTGCACCATGCGAAATCGACTATCCATGCGGCTTCCTGGATGCCAGATCGACCACCTTACGGTCGCTCAGCTTAGCCTTAAGTACACGATTTTCGTCCAATAGCACCTCGTTTACGGAAGCAAGGTGGGCGACCTTGGCCCTAAGTTCCTCGATCTCCTGACGATAGGCTGCGGACTTCTTGCGTTCTGCAATCAAGTCTTGTTGTTTTACATCACGCATGGCGCGACTGGATCGCCCCAGAGCCTCGCGGATAGCTTCGGCAATTCGCGGGTAGTGATTATGTATTAAGGCCGTCGATACACCCGCCTCGCGGGCTACTGCGGCGATAGTAACCTTGGTTTCTCCGGTGCGGGCACGGCCCTTCTGGATGCGATAGAGGGCGAGCTTCAGATCTTTTTCACGATCCTCAGCCGGCTTGTAGTTGGTTGCCTTGTCCTTGGGCTTCATGCGACTAAAGTCTCCGGGTCCATTCCCAACTGGGCCAGTACGTCACGGCAGCGATTCAAGTCGCGGCGAACGCGTTGGCGGCCGCCTTCGCCAATGTCTGGGCAATGCAGTAACTCTTTTAAATCATCGAAGAGTCCTTGGTAAAAGGCCGCGTGGCCGGGCCCGATCACGGCGTTGCTGCAATTATTGCCGCAGCGGGTACGCTCAAGGGTATTGCCGACGCAACCGTCATTGTCCGCCGTGCACCAGGCATGACCGTTGCTGCGAATTGCGGTGCTCTCTGCAATGGAATTCAGCATCGAGGCATGATCCTTGAAGATCAGCAGGTTTTGTGGGTCCCGTTGCCACTGCTTGAGTGCGCGACCATAGCCGCCGGCCAGGGATTCTTTACCCAGCCAATTATCGACTACGCCGAGCTTGATATCTTCCAGCTCCCCCCGAATTTCAGCGTACAGCTCAAGTTCCAGATGATGTCCCCAGCTGTCGTCCATGGCGTAGCCCAAAGTCATGTCCAGTGACCAGTGTGCGAAGTGCTCCTTGAGGTAGCGCAGGTCGCCGAAGCGGCTGTGCGCAGCATAGTTGGCGAACTTGCGTCGGAACTGGTGGCTGGCGAGATTCCAGCTCAGCCCGCAATCTTTTGCGAATGCCTTAAGGTTTGGGTTCCAACTGGCTCTGGAAAGCGTGCGTACCACGATGCCATCTTTCACGCCTAGAAAGAGCGCATGGCGGTGCTTGTGCGCCTCGGTGATCTGCGGATCAAGTGGGTTGGCGCGACGACGTTGCACGATCTCGGCGGCGATCATGGCTTGATAGGGGGCGGCCCAGCGCTCCATCAAGCGCAAGGCGCGTACGGCGGCATCGGGAATCATCCAGTCATGGATACCTGCATCGGTTTTGTCCGACCGCGAGCGCATCCAGTGATAGGTGGTGCCCTCGTCGTCCTGTGTACGGTGGTGCGCGCCTACTTGCACGTTGGCCAGCTCGTGGTTGCGGCAGCCGGTGGTGCTGGCCAGGATGATATAGCAGGCCGTGCGCAGGTCGTTGAGTGCAAAGTTCAATGCCCTCAGACCGCCCTTCCATCCTAGGGTGTCCAGATGGTGGTTCTTCGCCCTAATTATGTCGAATACCGACAGCCTCTTTCGCTGCGCCTCGACGGCAACCATCGCATCGCGCAGGTCAAGCAATTGCCGGCCGCGTTCAATCTGCTGGTAGGCTCGCTCGAATAGGATGCAGAACACATCATCGGGGATCAGCGGCGTTTTGCCGACCTGGACTCCGCGGCCGGTTAGCCCCGCCATGGCCTTCGCGGATGTCTCGGGCCAAGGATGCTGTGGCATCGGGTCATCGGTGTATTGGCTCAGTTCATGGAACGCTTCGACGACGATAAAACGCAATACCAGTCCACGCTGCGACAGCGGCTTTCCCTTGGACCGGATGGGCTGACGGTGCGCCTTGCAGGCGGCTATATAGGTGGCGCAGACCATGGGTGTTACCGCGCCCAAGTGATCGAGCTTAAGCGCCTCCAGGTGGCGTAGGAATGCCATTGCATTTGAGAGTGTGTGTTTCAATGCGCTGCCTTTAGGCCGACCCGCCCCGCGTCGCCCGCGGCGTAGGTAGCGGTACATCATCGCCTTCATCACAGTTCGAAACGCCGACGGCACGGTGCCGAAGTTCAGCAGTCTCCTGTTGGCTGGCACGTTGGTAGAAAAGCCGTCGAGTTGCCAGATGTCGTCGCCATAGCGACTGAGGATGACCCACTGCCCTGCGACCTGAGTAGCGCTGATGATCAGGGCGTCGCGTTCGGACTCGGGGAGCCCGCGCACATCGCCTGGTTGGCCTGCAAGGGGTTTCCAGGGTAGTACCGCCAGGGTATTGTCGCTCATGCAAAGACCTCCAAGCTGTCGATCAGATCAACCGACCAGAACGGGTGCGGCAGGGTGCGAGCGTGCTCACGGGCGGCCTCCACGGCGGCGGCCTTGAAGGTGCCGCGACGCAGCCCCTCGGCAACTATGTAGTGGTCGATCAACCGAGGGATGTGGGCGTACTCCCGTGCCCAGCGCCGCTTATCCATGCGGGATCGCTCGGCCAGCACGCGGAAATAGAAGCTGAACAGCTTGTACAGATCTTCAGCGGTTACCGCGTAGTGCTTGCAGCGCAGGCAGTTCACGAAATTCATGCAAGTCGCACCCTCGCGCTTCGGGGCGTACTGGCCGTTTACCGGGTCGGAGCAGCGGCCCATGGGGGTATCCTTATAGGTCGCTCCAATAGCCCGGGTTAGCAACTCCTGCACCAGTACCTCACCCATAAATTGCCAGTTGCGACGGGCGTCCTCGCCGGGCGCAAGGTAGTTTTGGTCGGCCACCTTAAGAGTATTGCCGAGGGCAGCAGCTGTGGTCGCCAAATCACCATCGGTCAACTCGAAGATGCGGTTGGCAAAGGTCTTGCGGAGGCGCGAGACATTGATGCGCAGCGGCCTGCCGTCACTGTCGGTCAGACTATGCTCGTCAACCAGACTGTTCGCCGCATAATTCAATCTCTCTGCGCTTAGCGCCGTGATCTCACCGGCATCCTTCCCGCCGCGAGAGCGATACAGCCATACACGGCCCTTGAGGCCATCCGGTGCGTCTGCATCCAAGGGGGCGGTCAGGGCCATCACGCGGCGGATCAGGCGCTCCACGTTAGTTCGCACACACGGCGTGGATTCCAGAAGGCGCTCGACGTCCGACTCAGCGCGAAGGGCCACCTTACTGGTGTTGTAGCCGCGCCGCTTCCATAACACTAGGAACACCGTGTTGTCCTTAGGGTGTGGGCGCAGGCAGTCGCGGTCCATTTCCAGCAGTGGCGTGGTGTTACGTCCAGTGTGCAATGCTACGACCAGCAGAGCGAAGACCAGCAGTTCGGCGGTTACAGGCGCATCATCGGCCCAGATCGGCTGGATAGCCTGCCTCAGCGCAACAGTGAACATCTGTCGCTCGCGTTTGGACAGCGCCGTCTCGCCCTTGGCCTTGCGGTTGCTGTTCGGGAACGGGTTGTGCGGGAAGGTGGCCGTATCGCCGGAGATGACCAAGGGGACCAGTCCACGCCGCCCCAAGGCGAGTAATACGGACTTAGTCTTTGCATATAAACTCTTCTGAGCGGTCGTCGCGACGGCCAACCCAGCCAGATGACCGAGGTAACCGTCGATCAGGTCCCGGTTCACATCGGCAAGGGACAAGTCACGGCCAAAAGCCGCCGCGCATAACACGCAGTATTCGAGAAAATTGCGCAACCCATTCACGCAGTAGCTAACCACGGTGCTGGTCTCGACAGTGCCCTCCTGCCCTGCGAGGAAGCGCTCTATCTGGCGCTGGCAGGCGTAGGTAATGGGGTCTATGCCGGCGCCATACCAGCGGGCAAAATCGAAACTACGACTGTGTGAGGTGTTTCGCTCGAACTCGATCGTGGTGTGCTTCGGCGGGATGGCCTCGGGTAGAACGACCACATTGTCTGCCATATCGCGGCTGTGCTCGACTTGCGGGACGCTGAGGTCTGTCTTAATAAATACCTTGCGCTTGCCCATTAGGCCACCTCCGCCAGTGCATTCAACTCATCGTCATAGGCCAGTACCGCCTCGTCGGCCATTTCGTTGATCAGGTGCAGGTACACCATGGTTGTCTGAATCGAACTGTGACCGAGTTGCCGCTGAACAAACACCAAGGGCTCCAGTCCGCTGGCACGGTTACGCTGAAGGCTGACCAGGGTATGGGTGGCGTAGGAATGCCGGAGCATATGCGTATTGACCTTGATTCCAGCCCGCTTGCCGTTTTCGCTGATGATCCGGTTGAGGCTCTTGCCGTCGCCCCCATAGGGCTCCCCGGACTGGTTGAGGAACAGCGCCTTTTGCGGGGTCTTACTCAGCGAGGCGCGCTCGCCGCGCACCTTCGTCACATAGCGATAGAGTTCGGCCATGAATTGGCGGCTGACGTAAATATCTCGCGGCTTGCTGCCCTTAGTCACCATGCCGCTGCCGTCGTACGGATCGAGCCGAATGCAAAGGTTGCGCTCAGTTCGTGCCGCCTTGTCCGGGTCGAAGACATAGGCGTGCGGGAAGGCGGCGATTTCCTCGCGACGCAGACCCGAATGCAACCCTAGGCGCATCATCATCCGGTGATGTGGGTTCTCCGTTGCGGCAAGGAGGGCCTTTATCTCGGCCATGCGCAGGAACTTGGGCAGGGCCTTGTGGGTACGCGGCATCACATCGTTTGCCATGGTCTTGCCTCCACTGGCATCGACGTGCGCAAGGAAGCCTGTTTCACGCCTCACGGTCCGTTCTTCAAAGGCGAAGGGCAGGCGTTTCACCCAACCCTCCTTCAGCGCGTATTCGTAGAACTTGCAGATGTAAGTCAGGCGCTGGCGAGTAGTGTTTGGTGCCAATTCGCACGCCATCAGGCAATAGTCCCGATAGGCCGCCACAAGGCTCTTTGCCTCGCCACGATCAACGTCGCGCCAGTCCATCTCATGGGCTTGAAGGAAGCTGAAGAAGTCGTAAAGAGCGCGTCCAGTACTGGGCCAGGATCGCTTAGAGCCGATATCCCCGCGAAGCAAGTAGTGACGAAAGAATTGATTAGCGGGGAGGCAACTCTCCATCGAGTCCCATAGCAGAATGGGAAACCCTGGATAAGGTTGCCCAACGATCACGAAATCTTCAGTAGCCCACACAAGCTCCATCTGCTGCCCTCTGTGCTAATTAGAATCCCATTCACTTTGTCTGCTCTGGCCATTTAGGGTGGTAGAAGCACCCCTAAAGCGCATGAGTTTCTAAGTGACTGTTTCTAATATCACAGCAATCTAACGCTTTCCAAGTGCCAGATCA
>NZ_JASCOM010000164.1:0-13429 GCF_029959925.1 Pseudomonas sp. PS02303 | reverse complement strand
AGCCTGCTCGCGATAGCGTCGTAACATTCAATATCCAAGGTGACTGACCCGCCGCTATCGCGAGCAGGCTCGCTCCCACATGGGATTCTCGCCATTCCAGGAGATGGTGTTGTAGAGTAAGCGGCCATGTCTGCATCAAGGATGAGTCAACCATGCCCGCCACCGATTCTGTCATCACCCTCGAACGCTTCAGCGAATCCCACATCGACGGCGTCACCGCGCTCTACAACGACCCGGCGATTACCCGTCAGGTCCTGCAGATGCCGTTTCAATCCACCGAGATCTGGCGCCAACGCCTGGCTTCGGATAACGAGCGGCTGGTGAAGCTGGTGGCGCTGCATCAGGGCGCGGTCATCGGCAACATTGGTCTGGAGCAGTTCTCGCGGATCCGCCGCAGCCATGCCGGCAATCTCGGCATGGCGGTCGCGGTGCAATGGCAAGGCAAAGGCGTGGGCTCAAAACTGCTGGCAGCGGCGCTGGACGTCGCCGACAACTGGATGAACCTGCAACGGGTCGAGCTTTCGGTGTACGCCGACAACGAAGCGGCCATCGGGCTGTACCGCAAGTTCGGTTTCGAGACCGAAGGCCTGTTCCGTGACTACGCCGTGCGGGACGGCCGACTGGTCGATACCCTGAGCATGGCGCGCCTGCGCCGCTCACTCAAGTCCGACTGACTCAGTCGCCCAACGTGAACGCCACTGCCGCCTGCGCATGCAGTGCGGTGGTGTCGAGCAAGGGCGGGGCGCTGTGCTCGGAATTGATCAGCAGGCCGATTTCGGTACAGTCGTCAGTCACTCGCCGATCACCCCTACGAACAACTCGTCATCGGTAATCCGGCGCACGGTATTGGCGCTTTTCAGCGCTTTTAAAACTGGATCATAAGATGTAAATGTTACTCATGGCGAGTCACCGTAGATAAACAAAGTTATCCCTCTTTCCATATCGATTTTCGAAAAAACAATTGTTGTCAACTGTCAGGTCTGACAGTTGTCGGGAGAAGTGCGCAGGTGTATTAAAGGAGGCGATAGCGTCACTATTAAAAGCGCTGGTGATGGCTTGGAGAAGTGATGTTGTTGGCGACTTGTATATAGAGTGTGCAAGGGATATTCATTTTATTTTAGGTGGGTTGAACATGAGTAGCGAACTTAAGAGCAAAAAAAACGCGACCGGTTATTTTAATGTGCGTGTGGATGGGAAAGAGCCGCTAAAGCAAGACTCTAAATCGTTTGATGTGAAAGAAGGAAGTGTTGAAATTTGGGTCCTGGAGGGTGTCGGCGGTCCTATGGCGCCTAGAACTCATCTGTTGCTTGGTTTTCAGGGAGACTATCCCAGCGGGCGCCATGACGCTACAAAACTGTTGAAAGTTGAATATAAAGAGTGGTCGGACATGCATGGATTTGAGTATAAGGCCAAGTCGGGCTGGGTCGAAGTCAGCTCAACACCATCGCCGCGACGTATCACTGGGAAATTTGAAATGGTAGTGGGTATTCACTCTAGTTCGCCACCTGGGGCTCCTTCGGAAAAAACGGTGTCGGGAGATTTTGATTTGACTAACGAGTAGTGTGTTTTTTGAAGTAAATACTAGTGCAAGACTTGCCCGTAGAGAGATTTTGCGCTGGCTGATTATAGTTGTAAGTTTGCTGGTTCGTGATGGTATCAGGCACTTTCTTCTGTGCCTGATACAACACTTTTGTGACGAATTTATCGCTATACCTAAAGCATGACATGCCTGTGTCGCACGCCCAGGGTCGACTGACTCAGTCACCCAGCGCGAACGCCACCGCCGCCTGCGCATGCAGTTCGGTGGTGTCGAGCAAGGGCAGGGCGCTGTGCTCGGCTTTGATCAGCATGCCGATTTCGGTGCAACCGAGGATGATCGCCTGGGCGCCTCGCCGAGTCAGCGACTCGATGACCTGCTGATACACCTTGCGTGACGCCTCGCTGATCACCCCGACGCACAACTCGTCATAGATGATCCGGTGCACGGCGTTGCGTTCCTCGGCGTCCGGCACCAGCACCGTCAACCCCGTCGCGCTCAGGCGATCCTTGAGAAAGTCCTGTTCCATGGTGAACGCCGTCCCGAGCAACCCGACTTTCAGCGTTCCGGCCTCCACGGCGGCCTGACCGGTCGGGTCGGCGATGTGCAGGAACGGAATACTGATCGCGGCCTGAATCTGCCCGGCCACCTTGTGCATGGTGTTGGTACACAGCACCACGCACTCGGCACCACCGGCCTGCAGTCGCTGCGCCGCATCCACCAGGATCGCCGCAGCGTCGTCCCAGCGCCCGGCATGCTGGGCCTGTTCGACAGGGCCGAAGTCGACGCTGTACATCAGCAATTTCGCCGAACGCAACGGCCCGAGCCGGTCGCGTACCTGTTGGTTGATGAGGCGGTAATACTCGGCGCTGGACTCCCAGCTCATGCCGCCGATTAGGCCGATGGTGTGCATCCTGTTCTCCCATTATGTGAGTCGGGAGAGTGTCCTTTGTTTTAGGTAAAAGGCGCTAGAGGGCGGCGCGATTTGGCCGCACAATGCCCTGGCGCTCGCGCTTCAGGACAGCCAGTAGCGAGGCATTAGGGGAGGACCAGTTGATCCGATGCAACATATTGAAAACTCGCCTTCCCGCCCATGGTTGAAGGGGGTATGAGCCTGATCACAGGTACCCAAATCCTGGCGGTGGTTGAGTCACGGAAGTCTTTCTGATTGTTCCGGGCTTCCGCAAGACCGGCATTGTCACCACCCGCGATAAAAAAGAAGGCCATAAGTGGCAGGGTATTTTGCAGATTTTGCGGCCAGGTCTTGATGACGATTTCGTTTTGTTCGTTGAGTCCGGCAACGCCCAACATCCCTCTTGCCCGTACCGATTGATAAAACGGAACTGAAGCTGGTTTTCCAGTCGCCTCCGACACGTCAAATCCGCATTGTCGGATATGTTGATTGCTGGGTGAACTATCCCAGACACTTTTCCATTGTTCTGCTGTGGTGACTCCGGCACTGCGGCAACGCTGGCTTTGAGAGGGATACGAGGCGTGATGACCGCAGGGCGTGGTTCGATTCCAGGTCCAGCCATCGATGGGAAAGGAGCAAAGGTAATCGAGATCGATCTTGTCCACTGGTGCACCAAAGATGGGGTATAGCATGAAGCCGTTGTTCTTACCCCATGCAAGGCGTCCCATATTTGCATCGACTCTCAGGTAAGAAAACGAAACACCACCGTTTTTGACGGACGTCTGGCTAGGGTTCCAGACATGATGTGTTTCACCTGGCTGTTTATCGGTGACTCTGAGTGTGACCCCCGAGCACAGAAATGCCGGTGCAGTGACCGAGTTGTTGCAGTTTTGAAGTGTTTGATTGTAAAGATTGGTAAGTAAGTTAACAACTTCCGGTCCGGTCATTGCAGCATGTACGTTACCGGTCGCACCGATCTCCTGAGGCGATTGTCTATCGATTTGAGCACAGCCGAAAATCGATAGAACAAGTAAGGAAAGTATGATCTTTTTCATAAAATCTCGCTCAGCCGTCATGTTGGTTTTTCTGTTTTAAATGGTGATAGTTATTGCTTTTCGGCATCAGCATGTGGCGTACTTGGCGTTTCGAAAAGTCAAGGTGCGTTTTCGGGTAAAGGAACAACATGGTTGCAACCGCCCTCCAACGTTTTTGCATACCCCACGTCAGGTCGCCATGGTTCCAGGTTCCACTGCGGCTTATCTCTTGCTATTACCAGGTGGCAGATCAGTTGATGGCGTAGTCCATGGGTGTTTTTCCAGTAGCGACTGTTTGAGTAGTCGCGACTAAGTTCGTCCCACAGATAAGGGGTGCCTTCCGGCGGTGTCCGTCTCGCACAAGGCGTGGGCGTGATAGAAAATGACCACTGGTAGTCGCGATAAATCCATTGCGCACTTTCGACGTATTTTACGCAGCGCTCAACGGTAAGAATGTAGCTGTCAGATTTTACTGTTGCTGTTTGCGCATGGAGAGATGTATTCAAGCCTGACATTAGCCCGATGATTAGCGGGAAATGGCGGACAACGTTCAGGGCCGTTAAGTAAGAGTTCCACCGCAGGATCTTCATTGGGTCACCACCTGATCTGCGGCAATGTAGGCAAAAGTGGCTGTTCCGGTAGCGTTGACGGGAGGTGTCAGGCGGATGATAGGTACAAAAATTTTTGGATTAGTCGAGTTGTAGAAATCTCGTTGATTATATTGGGCGTCTGCCAATCCTTCGTTCGAACCACCTGCAATGAAAAAGAACGCCATGATGGGAAAGGTGTTGGCGCGACCCGCAGGCCAGGTTCGTATAATAATTTCGTTATGTTCGTTGAAACCCGTAGTGCCTAACATGGATTTTGCCAACAAGGACTGGTAAAACGCCGGCCCTGCCAATGTATTACGGTCATCCTGGACGTCGAAACCACATTGGCGAAGGTTTGGATTACCTCCCGACAAATTCCATACGGCAACTGCTTGTGCTGCGGTGGTCACACCGGCGTCTTGGCAACGTTTGCTTTGTACTGGGTAGCTGGCGGATGGTCCGCAAACTTCCGTTGCACTACGATGCCAACCCCATGCATCCATCGGGTATGTGCAAAGGTATTGCAACTGGTCCTTGCCAGCCGGCTGTTCGAGGAAGGGGTAGAGGATGTAGCCATTCCCATAACCCCATGCGAGCCGTCCAAAGTTTGTATCAGCCCTCAAGTACGAGAAGGATATGCCGCCACTTCTCGTGGAGGTGTGGCTCGGGTCCCAGACTTTATATCGTCCGGCAGGATCTTTCACCGTAACCCTTAGTGTGATGCCAGAACACAGGAACGCCGGTTGTGAGTCTATCTTGTTACAGTTGGGGAACTTCCTGCCATAAAGCGTGGTGAGCTGGGCTGCTACAGTGGGCCCATTTTGAGCATTGTTCCCACTGAGCACTCCGCCTGCATCAGTTGGGATTTTATCAGTCTGGCTGCAACCTGCCATAAATACGAATAGAACAAATCCAATTATTCTGTGCATGACGCAATCCTCGCGGACAGTCGTGTAACGACCCCGGCTTAAAGACCTGCTGATTGTTTGGTGTAATTAATTGAAGTCAGGCGTAGTGTTCGTGTATCTATAAAGCAACTCTCAAGCACCATGAAAAAATAAGCGGTTCATTAGTGCCAGTCTTTTTCAGTGTGTAGTTGAACATTACGTCAAACTCCTTATTCTCTGTCAGCCATGTCTGCAAAACAGGCAAATTTGTATAGGTGGGGTTTGTGATAGTGACTTCTTCACCATATCGAGTCACCCGGCCGAACAATGCGAGCCGCACTTTATAATTGCCTTCCAGTGCCGGGTAATAGGCTCTGAGGTTGGTTTTGTCCGAGGAGAGTGTGGGTTCCGGAAGGTGATGTTTTTGTCCGGTGATTCGAATGTCCAGGCGTTCAGACGGAAGGTCCTCGGTGGTGCCCGGTAACCTGACGGTGTAACTGATCTCCGCACGTGAATCGATGCAATCAACCACTTCCAGCCTGGGAACTGGAAATCTCAGTGTCTGCCCTGCATAAGAAACAGTTTGAATCTCACTGCCATACGTCGAAGTGCGTCCGAGCCAATAAACTTTGACAGTTTGCCCTGCGGCGGAACCGGTGAAGTTGACCTCGACCGTAGCAAACTTGGTCTCATAGAAGTCTTTTTCAAAGTTTAATACGGTGCCGTTCTGTTCCTTGGCTTCCAGTACTTTTGGTTTTAGTAGATCCAGAACCGGTCGTTTGATGTGCACATCGACGTAAACCGTACTCGACCAAATGGCCTGCGGGCCGGAAGAGTTTCCAATTTGATCGACGACCCTGAAGCGCATTGCAAATCGAGGGTTATCATTTTTGAACGCGTCTGCAAAAAGCTTCAGTACGATTGTGCCGGCAGTGGCTTGTGCAGCCGTTACCGTGTGCGGAACAGTGTTGCCATCACAATCGAGCGTGATTTTGTCGTACGCCCGCATGTTAGGGTACTTGAGTGTGACATCTACCCCTTGAGCGGCACGAATCGCATCGATACCCTTGGCGATGACGTCAGCGGGAAGTGTCATTTCAAGGTTGGGATTGGCTCCGGATCCCGTTACTTCGCCGCCAGGGCGAGGAGTGTTAAAGAGAACGACAAGGTCTTCGGAGGTTTCCGGTTGCTCCTGACCGATACGTTTGACTTGTAAACGAATCCGGTTAATTCCGTTCTGCAGGATTTCGCCCGGCAGATCCAGCGTGAATCTTTTGTTTTCCTCTCCGGGCTGGATTGTCTTGGTGTCAACGGCCGAAGGCAGGTCATTCAGTAATAGACCTGCGGTGTCGTATGGGCTCATGTTCAGCCAAGGGTCAACCACCGCTTGCACGCTGCCAGATGTAACAAGGGAAAGCGCGATGCCTCCCTGGGGCTCGTCGGGATGGGTAACTGGCGTCGTCCACCCCGGTATGAAGACCCTGTCGATCTTCAACGTTGAGTTGCTCATGAGCGTTTCCTTGGCTATGGGCCGTTGGCCTTCTTGTTACGTCTGCTGTGGTTATCAAACACCTGTCAGGCGAGCGCCGGCTACTGTCAGATCTGACAGGTGAGGGTGTATAAACCCCTGAAAAAGTAACCGTTCGTCGTTTTCATCCACCGTTAAGAGATGTCCTTACGGCAGCTTTGTCGTACGCCGATCATTGGCATCTGCCATGATTGAATCCCGCAGCACCGCTTCAACCAAAGGAACACCGCAATGGACGACGTACAGCAACTGGGCGAGATGCTTCGCCACTATGCAGAAAGCGAAGCGCACAAGAAGCAAGTGTTTGAGTCGCAATCGGCCGTGTGGGCGACGCGTATTGGTGAACTGTTCGACCAGATCCAGCAATGGCTGGAGCCGATCCAGGTGCCGAACCTGCTGGAAGTGAGTCGCGAGGTGTATGTCGCTTCAGGGCCGAGCGTTCCGGTCGAGTCGTCGACGTTCAAGACCGAGAAACTGAGCATTGTCATTGCCGGCAAACCGGTGGAGTTCGTGCCGGACGTGATGGGCGTCGGTGGTCAGATTTCGTTGGCGGTGATGGGGTTGACGGCCGCGCGGTATGGCAGTATTTCGCTGGTGTGCCTGCCGCCTTCGACGAGCTGGCAATGGCGCAAGACCAATGGTTTGAAAGACCCGGATACGTTTGCCTTCGACGCGAACTTCCTGGCGCAGCAGTTGCAGAGCCTGATCCCCCGCGAACGCGGCTGATTCTCTGACCTTACACATAATCCTGTGGGAGCGAGCCTGTTCACGATGACGGTGTATCAGTCAGCATTAATATCGACTGACACTGCGCCATCGCGACCAGGCTCGCTCCCACATTTGGATGTGTGGTGTGTCAGATTTCCAGGTTGACCCAACCGGGTTTAGCTTCTTCGGGGGCTACCGCCTTCACAGTCTTCCCCGTCGCCAACTCCACCCGCCGCGCCACCTCAGGGTCATCGGCAAACGGAATCAGGCTCGCGTCCTCCAGGCTCTCGGCCGTCTGGTGTTTCAGGCAGTACTCGATTGCCAGCCAAAACCCCACGACCCCAAACAGATTCAGCACTATCTCGGTCATCTCAAACCTCACGCAATCTGCGCTTCACGTTCGGCCATCGCCATGTCCGAAACCCGCACGGTGCGCCACGTGTTATAGGCCATCAGCAACATGCCGCTGAGGAAGAAAACCCCGCCGGCAAAGCGCACCACGAACCCCGGATGGCTGGCCTGCAAGGCCTCGACGAACGAGTAGGTCAGGGTGCCGTCGTCGTTGATCGCACGCCACATCAACCCTTGGGTGATGCCGTTGACCCACATCGAGGCGATATACAACACCGTGCCGATGGTCGCGAGCCAGAAGTGCAAGTTGATCAGCGGCGTACTGAACATCTGCTCACGACCGAAGACTTTCGGCACCATGTGGTAAATGGCCCCGAAGGTGATCATCGCCACCCAACCGAGGGCGCCAGCGTGGACGTGGCCGATGGTCCAGTCGGTGTAATGGGAGAGGGCGTTGACCGTTTTGATGGCCATCATCGGTCCTTCGAACGTCGACATCCCGTAGAACGCCAGCGACAGCACCAAAAAGCGCAGGATTGGGTCGGTGCGCAATTTATGCCAGGCGCCCGACAGGGTCATCATGCCGTTAATCATCCCGCCCCAGCTCGGTGCCAGCAGGATCAGCGACATCGCCATGCCCAGCGACTGCGCCCAGTCCGGCAGTGCGGTGTAGTGCAAATGGTGCGGGCCGGCCCAGATGTACAGGGTGATCAGCGCCCAGAAATGCACGATCGACAACCGATACGAATACACCGGCCGCCCGACCTGTTTCGGCACGAAGTAATACATCATCCCCAGGAACCCGGTGGTGAGGAAAAAGCCCACCGCGTTATGCCCGTACCACCACTGCACCATGGCGTCGGTGGCCCCTGAATACACCGGATAGGACTTGAACCAGTCCACCGGAATCGACAGGTGATTGACCACGTGCAGCATCGCGATCACGACGATGAAGGCACCGAAGAACCAGTTGCCGACGTAGATGTGCCTGGTCTTGCGCTGCACCACGGTGGTGAAGAAGACGATGGCGTAGGCGACCCAGACCACGGTCATCCACACCGCGCCGGAGAACTCGATCTCGGCGTATTCCTTGGTGGTGGTGTAGCCCAGCGGCAGGGTGATCAGCATCACCACAATCACCGACTGCCAGCCCCAAAAGGTGAACGCGGCCAGTTTGTCGGAGTACAGCCGTACCTGACACGTGCGCTGCACCGCGTAGTAACTGGCGGCGAACTGCGCGCTGCCGGCAAAGCCGAAAATGACCAGGCTGGTGTGCAGCGGGCGCAAGCGGCCGAAGGTGGTCCACGGCAGGTCGAGGTTCATCTCGGGCCATACCAGTTGCGAGGCGATCCACACCCCCATTGCCATCCCCACGACGCCCCAGACGATGGTTGCCACGACGAATTGGCGGACGACCTTGTAGTTATAGGCCTGTCCGATTGTTGCTGTGCTCATGGTCAATGCTTCCACGGTTGCAAAGTCTTGCCAGGCCACCCGGACTGGCATGTCGTCCACTGTAGAAACCCTGCCCGAAACAAAACAGACTCAGAAAAACCGAGTTTATGCGGATCAGATACGAGGCCTGCCTGCGGTGATCTGACGCACTCTGATACGGTTTTTTAGCATTCAGGTGAATCTGTAACGCGCTGCGCCGTAGGTTCATAGTCACTGCCACAAGCACCGCCACCCTGTAGCAGAGCGTGCGATCCACCCTGATGAGGTAGCCACATGTATCAGTACGACGACTATGACCGGGCCTTGGTCTTCGAGCGGGTTGCGCAGTTTCGCGATCAGGTCGAGCGTTTCATGACGGGCGAGTTGAGCGAGGAAGAGTTCCTGCCGTTGCGTCTGCAGAACGGCCTGTATATGCAAAAGCACGCCTATATGCTGCGCGTGGCGATTCCTTACGGCACCCTGAGCGCCAGGCAGATGCGCACGCTGGCGAGCATCGCCCGGGACTATGATCGCGGTTACGGCCACTTCACCACTCGGCAGAACATGCAGTTCAACTGGATCGAACTGGCGCAGGTGCCGGATATCCTCGAACGACTTGCCCAGGTCGAGATGCACGCGATCCAGACCTCCGGCAACTGCGTGCGCAACATCACCACCGAAGCGTTTGCCGGTGTGGCGGCGGACGAACTGATGGACCCGCGACCGCTGGCCGAAATCCTGCGCCAGTGGTCGACCATCAACCCGGAATTTCTGTACCTGCCGCGCAAGTTCAAAATTGCCATCTGCTCGGCGGAGCAGGACCGCGCCGCGATCATGATGCATGACATTGGCCTTTATCTTTATCGCGATGACAGTGGGCAGATGCTGCTGCGGGTCATTGTCGGTGGCGGGTTGGGGCGCACGCCGATTCTTGGGTTGCAGATTCGCGAGGGCTTGCCCTGGCAGCATTTGCTTTCCTATGTCGAGGCGGTGCTGCGGGTCTACAACCGTCACGGCCGACGCGACAACAAGTACAAGGCGCGGATCAAGATTCTGGTCAAGGCCCTGGGCATCGAAGCTTTCGCCAGGGAAGTGGAGGAAGAATGGCAGTACCTCAAGGACGGTCCGGCGCAGTTGACCGACGTCGAATATGAGCGGGTCGCCAGTGCCTTCGTGGCGCCCGATTACCGTTCACTGTCCGACACGGACCTGAATTTCGGCACGCGCCTGGCCGAGAACCCGGCCTTCGCACGTTGGGTTACGCGCAACGTTCAACCGCACAAGGTCGCGGGTTACACCAGCGTGGTGCTGTCGACCAAACCGGGCTTTGACTCACCACCGGGGGACGTGACGACCGAGCAAATGTTGGCCGTGGCCGAGTGGTCCGAACAGTTCGGGTTCGGCGAAATTCGCATCGCCCATGAACAGAACATCGTGCTGCCGGACGTACCCAAGGCTGATCTCTACGCCCTGTGGTGCCTGGCCTGCGAGCAGGGCCTGGGCTGCGCCAATATCGGTTTGCTGACCGACATCATCGCGTGCCCCGGCGGCGATTTCTGCGCGCTGGCCAACGCCAAATCGATCCCGATTGCCCAGGCGATCCAGGCACGTTTCGAAGACTTGGATTACCTCCACGACCTGGGCGACATCAGCCTGAACATTTCCGGCTGCATGAACGCCTGCGGTCACCACCACATCGGCAACATCGGCATTCTGGGCGTCGATAAGAACGGCAGCGAGTGGTATCAGATCACCCTCGGCGGCAGCCAGGGCAAGAACAGCGCCCTGGGCAAAGTCATCGGCCCGTCCTTCAGCGCTGCCGAAGTGCCCGAGGTTATCGAGCGGATCATCGCCACGTTCGTCGATTACCGCGAGAGCGAAGAACTGTTTGTCGACACCTTGCAGCGCATTGGTCTTGAGCCGTTCAAGGAGCAGGTTTATCCAAAGTTGCTGGAGGTCTCGGCATGAACAATCTGTTGCGACTGGAGGAGGGCGTGGCGCGGATTGTGGCTGACGATCCTTGGGGGCTGGTCAGGGACGCAGAGGGTGAATTGCCGGACGGGTCAGTGATTTTACCGTTGAGTCGCTGGCTTCAAGCGCCCGCACAGCATGCGGTCTGGCTGGGGCCTGACGACGAGGTGGAAAGTCTCAAGCCGTGGTTTGACGCATTGCCGCTGATTGCCCTGGATTTCCCGAGTTTCCGCGACGGTCGCGGTTACAGCCAGGCGTACCTGCTGCGTACTCGGTTGGGCTGGACGGGGGAATTGCGCGCGGTCGGTGATGTGCTGCGCGATCAGCTCAGCCACATGCGCCAATGCGGGTTCGATAGCTTTGCCGTGCGCGAAGATAAATCCGCTGAGGATGCGCTGAAGGGACTGGCCGGGATGAGTGTGCTCTATGGGCGTTCAGTGATTGAGCCGCGGCCGTTATTCAGGAGGCGTTGAGAGTTTCGCTTGGGTCGATGATGGCGTTTTGATAAAGTCCGCGCATTCTCAAAAAGGAGTCGGGTATGCGCAGGATTTTCGCGGTCGGGTTGGTGACGTTGATGTTAGCGGGTTGCGGTGGTCCGAAACTGGACGGCACCAGTGACGAGAGTCTCACGGCATCGCTGGACAAGGTCACGGCAGACATGCCGCAAGACAAGAAAGCCCAACTCCTTGAAGACTTGAAACTCATCACCTTCAGCAATATCGGCGAGGCGCTGACTGGCCAGATCACGGCCGAGCAAGCCAAAAACAACGTGCGCACGACGCTCAATGGTAAAACCGCTGAAGACGTCGCTGCCATCGCCGCCAACCTGCGCAGCGAGCGTGCCCTCAAAGAAAAACAACAAGCCCTGGCCGAGATCAAGCAGCTGCAGGATATCCAGCAGATGGCAGAGAAAGCCAAGGTCGAGATGGCCAAGTTCCAGATTCTCAAGTCGGAATTTTATTTCACCGAGAAGAACAAGAATGTTGCGGCGCCGCATGGTCAGCCGGTGGTGGTAGCAAAGGTCAAGAATGGCACGACGTACTCTGTGGCCCGTGTTGGTTTCAAAGGCACCGTGGCCAGCCCGGGCCGTGCCACGCCATGGTTTGTCGGCACAGTCGAATTGCCGATTCCCGGCGGTATAGAGCCGGGCGAGTCGCCGACCTGGGAAATCACACCGAACCAGTTCAGCGACTGGGGCAAGCTTGATGCGCCCGCAGAAGCGCTGTTCAGCCTGGAAATCATCAAACTGGTCGGTGCCGACGGCACGCTGTTGTTTGACGCCAGTGGCCTGACTCCGCAGCAGACCGAGCGCCTGCAGGCGCTGCAAGGCAAATACGCCGCTAACTAATCAATGACATAACCGAGGACCCGCGCCAGCGGGCTTTCGGCTGCATGGAAGAAGTCGGGAAAGGAGTCGGGTCGTGGGTGTGGGCAAGAAGGTTTTGGGGCTGATTGCGCTGTTGCTGATGTTGGCGCTGTGGGCCAGTTATTTTTACGTGTTCAAGGAAAACCGTGACGGCCAGTTGGGCGGAGCCTTCGACAGCACGGCCTGGTGCGGCACGCCACCGGCCAGCGATGCCGCGCTACTGGGCAAGGATCAACTGACGCTGCGCATCACCAACACGGTGCGCGGCGAGTTCATGCTCAGTGGTGCCGTGGTGGTGTCCGAGCGCACCTTCAACCGCTATGACCTTGGCCGCAACGAACTGCGCCTGCGTCTGGAACCTTTGCAGTGGTCGTTCGGCGTCACGCCGATTTTCCTTGAGCAGGTCAAGGTCCAGCCGCTGAGCCGCAACCTAGCGTCGGCCAACAAAAGCGCCTACGCCGAACTTGAGCCAAGGCCCATCGGAGTGCAGGGCCGGGCCACGGATTTTCCCTTCGATACCTACCGTTATGGCTACAAACCGGTGCTGTATTACCTCAAGGGCAACGAGCGCATCGACTTGAGGTTCAAAAACATCACCACGCTGATGGAGATGTCGAACACCTTCACACCGGTCCAGAAGTACAACCGCGTCGACTACATCAACGAACGCAACGCGATGATCCGCGATGAAGACTACAAGGCCTACGGCGCCCACGAGTGCGCATTCAGCGTTGAGCGCAAAGGCTCGTTCAAGGTGATCGTGCTGCTCTTGTTGCTGGTGCTGTGCCTGCCGCTGCTGCACGTGTTCTATCGCGATGAACCGGGGATCGATTTTCTCGCCACGCTGGTGAGTATCGGCGCGATCCGGGTGTTGCTGGTGGGGCCGATGAAGGACTTCCAGCTGTACACCATCGACTTTTTGTTCGCGGGGGTGATTATCCTGGTGGGCACGGTGTCGCTGATCAAGGCGATGCGGGCGAACAGCCGGCGGGAGTTGGCGTTGAAGAGTGGTTCTTCGTGGTAAATCCGATCTGAAACCGGGTTGACGCCATCGCGGGCAAGCCTCGCTCCCACCAGGATTGCATAAACCCTGTAGGAGCGAGGCTTGCC
>NZ_JASCOM010000163.1:0-13458 GCF_029959925.1 Pseudomonas sp. PS02303 | reverse complement strand
AGCCTGCTCGCGAAGGCGATATTCCAGTCAACATCTAAGTCGACTGAGAAAACGCTATCGCGAGCAGGCTCGCTCCCACAGTTTGTTACGCGGCGCCGTCGAGGAACTGCTCGGCGTAGTGGCAAGCCACCTGACGGCTGTCGAGCAGGCGCAGGGCCGGCTCTTCGGTGCTGCAGCGCTCGGTCGCGTAAGGGCAGCGCTTGTGGAATGCGCAGCCGGACGGCGGGTTCAGCGGGTTGGGCAGTTCGCCGACGATCTTGATCTTCGGCTTGTTCGGGTCCGGGTGAATGGTCGGGGTGGCCGACAGCAGCGCCTGGGTGTACGGGTGCAGAGGACGCTCGTAGATGTCGTTCTTCGGACCCATTTCCACCGGGCGGCCGAGGTACATCACCATCACGTCATCGGCGACGTGTTGAACCACTGCCAGGTTGTGGGAGATGAACACGTAGGCGGTGTTGAACTCTTGCTGCAAATCCATGAACAGGTTGAGCACCTGCGCCTGAATCGATACGTCCAGCGCCGAGGTCGGTTCGTCCGCGACCAGCACTTTCGGTTGCAGCATCATCGCGCGAGCGAGGGCGATCCGCTGGCGCTGACCGCCGGAGAACATGTGCGGATAACGCTGATAGTGCTCAGGACGCAAGCCTACCTGCTTCATCATCGCCTGTACTTTCTCGCGACGTTCCGAGGCGCTCAGGCTGGTGTTGATCAGCAGCGGCTCGGCCAGTTGATCACCGACTTTCTGCCGAGGGTTCAACGAGGCGTAAGGGCTCTGGAACACCATCTGCACGTCTTTGCGTAACTGCTTGCGCTGGGACTTGTCGGCGCCGGCGACTTCCTGCCCGGCGATTTTCAAGGAGCCGGAGGAGGGCTCTTCGATCAGCGTCAGGGCGCGGGCCAGGGTGGATTTGCCGCAGCCCGACTCACCTACAACGGCGAGGGTCTTGCCGGCTTCCAGTTCGAACGACACACCGTTCAGGGCGCGCACGGTCGCATGGCCCTTGAACAGGCCACGGGACACTTCGTAGTGACGGGTCAGGTCGCGGGCGGTAAGTACGACGGCCATTACGCCACCTCCTGATTCAGCGGGTAGAAGCAGCGGGCGAGGCTGTTGCTTTTCGGGTCCAGGGCTGGACGCTGGGCGCGGCAGCTGTCTTGCACATACGGGCAGCGTGGCGACAGCAGGCAACCCTGCGGACGGTCATAGCGACCGGGAACGATGCCCGGCAACGTGGCCAGGCGCGTGGCACCCAGGCTGTGTTCCGGAATCGCCTTGAGCAGCGCTTCGCTGTAAGGGTGTGCCGGAATGTCGAACAACTGAGGAACCTGACCCACTTCAACCGCCTGGCCGGCGTACATCACGCACACACGCTGAGCGGTTTCGGCCACGACCGCGAGGTCGTGAGTGATCAGCACCAGGCCCATGTTCTGCTCTTTCTGCAACGCCAGCAGCAGGTCCATGATCTGCGCCTGGATCGTTACGTCCAATGCCGTGGTCGGTTCGTCGGCGATCAGCAGTTTCGGTTCGCCGGCAATCGCCATGGCGATTGCAACACGCTGGCTCATACCGCCGGAAAGCTGATGCGGGTAGGCGTCCATACGACTGGCGGCGCCCGGGATTTCCACTTTTTCCAGCAGTTCGATGGCGCGTGCGCGGGCCTGCTTGCCGGACATTTTCAGGTGCAGGCGCAGCACTTCTTCAATCTGGAAGCCGACGGTGTAGCTCGGGTTCAGCGCGGTCATCGGGTCCTGGAAGACCATGGCCAGGTCTTTGCCGACGATTTGCCGACGCTGACGGTTGCTGAGTTTGAGCATGTTCTTGCCGTCGAAATTCAGCGCGTCGGCGGTGACGATCCCAGGGTGCTCGATCAAGCCCATCAGCGCCATCATGGTCACGGATTTACCGGAACCCGACTCGCCAACGATGGCCAGGACTTCGCCCTTGTCCACGGTAATGTCGAGCCCGTCGACCACCGGAACCGCGTTCTTGTCGCCGAAGCGAACGTTGAGATTCTTGATTTCTAACAGTGACATTTGAATCTCCTCAGGCGGCGTTCTTGAGTTTCGGGTCCAGCGCATCGCGCAGACCGTCGCCCATCAAGTTGATTGCCAGCACGCTGAGCAAAATGGTCAAACCAGGCAGACTTACCACCCACCAGGCGCGTTCGATGTAGTCGCGAGCCGAAGCCAGCATGGTGCCCCACTCAGGGGTTGGCGGTTGTACGCCAAGGCCGAGGAAGCCCAGTGCCGCGGCATCGAGAATCGCCGAAGAGAAACTCAGGGTGGCCTGAACGATCAGCGGCGCCATGCAGTTGGGCAGCACGGTGACGAACATCAGGCGTGGCAGACCGGCACCGGCCAGACGCGCGGCGGTCACATAGTCGCGGTTCAATTCGCCCATCACCGCAGCGCGGGTCAGACGAACATAGGACGGCAACGAAACCACGGCGATGGCAATAATGGTGTTGATCAGGCCAGGGCCGAGGATGGCGACAATCGCCACCGCCAGCAGCAGGGACGGCAGGGCCAGCATGATGTCCATCAGACGCATGATGGTCGGGCCGAGCAGTTTCGGGAAGAAGCCGGCGAACAGGCCCAGAAGGATGCCCGGAATCAGCGACATCACCACCGACGACAAGCCGATCAGCAGGGACAGGCGCGAACCGTTGATCAGGCGCGACAGCAGGTCGCGCCCCAGTTCATCGGTGCCGAGCAGGAACTGGATCTGCCCGCCCTCCAGCCAGGACGGCGGGGTCAACAGGAAGTCACGGTATTGCTCGCTCGGGTTGTGCGGGGCAACCCACGGCGCGAAGATCGCGCAGAAAATCACCAGCAGCATGAACATCAGGCCGGCAACGGCACCTTTGTTCTTGGAAAACGCTTGCCAGAATTCTTTGTACGGGGACGGGTACAGCAGGCTTTGATCGACTGTTACCGCTTGATTTTGAGTTGAAGCTGGAGTGGTCATGGTCATGATGATCTCAGCGCTGGTGACGAATGCGTGGGTTGGCAAAGCCGTAGAGGATGTCCACTACGAAATTGACCAGAATCACCAGGCAGGCGATTAACAGGATGCCGTTCTGCACCACGGGATAGTCCCGTGCGCCAATGGCTTCGATCAGCCATTTGCCGATGCCGGGCCAGGAGAAGATGGTTTCGGTCAGAACCGCACCGGCCAGCAATGTGCCGACTTGCAGGCCGACCACGGTCAGTACTGGGATCAGCGCGTTGCGCAAACCGTGCACGAACACTACGCGCGACGGCGACAGGCCTTTGGCGCGGGCGGTACGGATGTAGTCTTCACGCAGCACTTCGAGCATCGACGAACGGGTCATCCGCGCAATCACCGCCAGCGGGATGGTACCGAGTACGATGGCCGGCAGGATCAGGTGATGCAGGGCATCAAAGAACGCACCGACGTCATCGGCCAGCAGCGTGTCGATCAGCATGAAGCCGGTCCGCGGCTCGATGTCGTAGAGCAGGTCGATCCGCCCGGACACCGGGGTCCAGCCCAGGGATACCGAGAAGAACATGATCAGGATCAGGCCCCACCAGAAGATCGGCATCGAGTATCCCGCCAGGGAGATGCCCATCACCCCATGGTCGAACAGGGATCCTCGCTTGAGTGCCGCGATCACCCCGGCCAGGAGGCCCAGGATGCCGGCGAACAACAGCGCGGCCATGGACAGTTCCAGGGTCGCGGGGAATAGAGAGCTGAACTCGGTCCAGACACTTTCACGGGTACGCAGGGATTCGCCAAGGTCGCCGTGGGCCAACTTGCCGATGTAGTCCAGGTACTGGGCATACAGCGGTTTGTTCAGGCCAAGGCGTTCCATTGCCTGAGCGTGCATTTCGGGGTCGACCCGACGTTCGCCCATCATCACTTCCACGGGGTCGCCAGGAATCATGCGAATCAACGCGAAAGTCAGCAAGGTGATGCCGAAGAATGTGGGGATCAATAACCCCAATCGGCGGGCAATAAAACTAAACATCTTGTGGTGTACCTCATCAGCCGGTTAGGCGTGCCTGGTGTCCCTGGAGTCAGGGACACCGGGAGTTTTCTTATCTACTTCACCTGGGTGGTGGCGAAGTTATTAGTGGTGAGGGGGCTAATGTGATAGCCCTCTACGTTGTTGCGCATTGCGGTGAACATTCTAGTGTGCGCCATGCTGATCCATGGCTGGTCATGGTTAAAAATAACCTGGGCCTGTTCGTACAGCGCTGCCCGCTCGGCCGGATCGGTTTTTTCCCGGGCCTGGTCGATCAGTGCCTGGAACTTGTCATTGCACCAGCGCGCATAGTTTTCGCCGTTCTTCGCGGCTTCGCAACTGAGCATAGGCGTCAGGAAGTTATCCGGGTCGCCGTTGTCGCCCGCCCATCCGGCGGAAACCATATCGTGCTCGCCGTTTTTGGCGCGTTTGAGCATTTCGCCCCATTCCATGACGCGAATGTCGACCTTGATCCCGACCTGGGCCAGGTCAGCCTGCATCATCTGCGCGCCGAGCATCGGGTTCGGGTTGGTCGGCCCGCCGCCGTTACGGGTGAACAGCGTGAAAACAGTGCCCTCCGGCACGCCCGCTTCCTTGAGCAGGGCACGAGCCTTGTCCAGATCACGTGGCGGGTTTTTCAGCTCGTGGTTGTAACCCAGCAGGGTGTCCGGGTACGGGTTGACCGCCACTGTTGCGTTGCCTTTGCCGAACAGCGCGTTGACATAAGCCGCCTTGTCGAACGCGATGTCGATAGCCTTACGCACACGCACATCGCTCATGTATTTGTGCGAGGTGTTCATGGCGATGTAGGAAACGGTCATCGCGTTCATCTCATCAACCTTCAGGTTGGTGTCTTTCTTGATGCTCGGGATGTCATCCGGTTTCGGATACAGCGCGACCTGGCACTCGTTGGCCTTGAGCTTTTGCAGGCGCACGTTGTTATCGGTGGCGATGGCCAGGATCAGCGCATCAGCCGGTGGCTTGCCACGGAAGTAGTCCGGGTTGGCCTTGAAGCGAACCTGCGCGTCCTTCGCGTAACGCTGGAAAATGAACGGGCCGGTGCCGACCGGTTTGTTGTTCAGGTCGCCGGTCTTGTTCGCCTTGAGCAGCTGGTCGGCGTACTCGGCGGAATAGATAGAGGAGAAGGCCATGGCGATGTCGGCCAGGAATGGCGCTTCGCGACGGGTCAGGGTGAATTTGACGGTGTTGTCGTCAACTTTCTCGACGCTTTTCAGCAGTTCCTTGAAGCCCATGCTTTCAAAGTACGGGAAGCCCACGCTCGACAGTTTGTGCCATGGGTGGTTCGGGTCCAGCTGACGCTGGAAACTCCAGACTACGTCGTCGGCGTTCATGTCGCGGGTCGGCTTGAAGTATTCGGTGGTGTGAAACTTGACGCCTTTACGCAGGTGGAACGTGTAGGTCAGACCGTCCTCGCTGATCTCCCAGGAGTCGGCCAGTGCCGGAATCACTTCAGTGGTGCCGGGCTTGAAGTCCGCCAGACGATTGAAGATGGTTTCGGCCACCGCATCGGCTGTGACTGCAGTCGTGTACTGGACCATGTCGAAGCCTTCCGGACTGGCCTCGGTGCAGACCACCAGAGGTTTGGCCGAGACGCCAACAGCGACACTCAGCAACGCGGCTGCAATGGCCGCACGTAGGGGAAGCATTTTCATCAAGAACCCTCTGCAATCGGTTAAAGGACAAAAGCCGAACGGCCGATTCGTCACTGAATCAGCCGTTCGGCAGGTGTATTACAGAATGTTGAACGGGATGGTGGTCACGAGACGGAACTCGTTGAGGCTGCCATCCGCCTGGTTATCACTGGCGCGGTGAGCGGTGTAGGTCGCGCGGATAGCCGTGGCCTTGAGCGGGCCGCTCTGTACGGCGTACGAAGTACCAATGCCGTATTCATAGTGGGTTTCGCCGTCCATCGACTGCACGCCGTCGTAACCGCCGCCGGCATAGTGAGTACCGTCGATGCCCCAGCCACGAGCCTGGTAGATGTTGAACTTCAGGCCTGGAATGCCGTATTCAGCCATGTTCAGACCATATGCAATCTGGAAGGATTTTTCGTTCGGGCCGTTGAAGTCCGACAGCAGGGAGTTGGCCAGGTAGATGCCGTTGGTTTCGTGCAGGTAGTCGAAGTACTCGTTACCGTTCACTTCCTGGTACGAGAAGGTCAGGCTGTGGGCCTGGTGAGTCAGGCCCAACGACAGGGAGTAGGTGTCGTTGTCGATTTCGCCCAGCAGCTTTTTGCCTTCGTCGACGGTTTTGTAGTAATTCAGGCCGGTGGTCAGGCTCAGTACCGAGCTGTCACCCAGAACGTGGGTGGCGCCGAAGTAGTACTGGTTCCACAGGTCTTCGGCCTGGGTGCCCCACAGGCTGGTGGTCAGGCTGGCGAACGGCGTGTAGGTGATACCGGCGGTGTTGACGTGATCGGCTTCAGCGGTACCGTCGCCGTATTCGGAACGGAATTTGCGCTGGCTCTGTTCGGTACGCGGCGAGTTACGGTCAAAGGTGGCGATGTCGAAAGTCAGGTTTTCCAACTCTTCGCTGTGCAGACTGACACCCTCGAAGCTCGAAGGCAGTGGACGGTTACCGATGACATCTACTTGCGGGCTGCTGAAGTTCTGGCGACCGGCAGTCAGTGTGGTATTGGAGAAACGCGCCTTGACGTTGGCCAGGCCCAGTTTGCTCCACTGATCAACAGCGTCACCGCCATTTTCAGTCAAAGTACGGTTGTTGCCACGGCCGCCACGACCTGGCTCGGGAGCACCACCGTTGCCGGATGCGAGGTCTTTGCGATCGCGGTCCAGAGCAATGGCGTTGTACGCCGCCACTTCGGTGCTGAAACCGACAGTACCCTCGGTGAAGCCCGAGTTGTACTTGATGATCGTGCCTTGAACCCAGTTGATTCGACGGTCAGTCGTACGAGTCTCACCATTTTTACGATAGTTGAGCGTCGCGCCCCGCTTGAACGACTCATTCGCATACCAGTTACGCGTGGAACCGGTGATCGATTGGCCTTCAACAAAGCCGGTGGCTTCGCTTTGGGCGCTTTTCTCTTTCACGGTAACCGGGGTGAAAGCCTGGCTTTGGGTTTCTGCGTAAGCCGAGGCGGTTACGCTGCTGATGGCCAGGGCCAATAACGCGGTGCTGCTCAGTTTCATGGGTGAAGCTCCTTACTTTCTTTTTTTTAATGCCGGTCTTTTTTGGTGATCCGGCTATTTGGTTTAGAACACATACAAGGCTTCGCAAACGTTTGCTTTATGCCGGATTGGCGAATTACGGCAATACGTTTGCGTGAGGGCGCAATGCGCCCCCAGCGTTCTGGCTAATCGGTTATTGGTCGATACTGACGCCCGAGAACACGTTACGACCGAATGGACTCACCTTGAATCCTTCGATTTTGGCGCTCAACGGCTGGTTAACCGTTGAATGGGCGATAGGCGTGATCGGCACTTGTTGCTTGAGGTAGTGCTGCGCCTGTTTGTAGAGCACGGTGCGCTGGTCGCGGTCGGTGACGACCTTGGCCTGCTTGATGAACTTGTCGTAAGCCGGATCGCACCACATGGAGTAGTTGTTGCCACCAATGGCGTCGCAGCTGTAAAGCGTGCCGAGCCAGTTGTCCGGGTCCCCATTGTCGCCGGTCCAGCCAATCAGGCTGACGTCGTGTTCGCCATTCTTGGTGCGCTTGATGTACTCGCCCCATTCATAGCTGACGATCTTCACTTTGAGACCGATTTTTGCCCAGTCAGCCTGGAGCATTTCGGCCATCAACTTGGCGTTCGGGTTGTAAGGGCGCTGAACGGGCATCGCCCACAAGGTGATTTCGGTGCCTTCTTTCACGCCGGCAGCCTTGAGCAGTTCCTTGGCTTTTTCCGGGTTGTAGGCAACGTCCTTGATCGTGTCGTCGTAGGACCATTGGGTCGGTGGCATGGCGTTGACGGCCAATTGACCGGCGCCTTGGTAAACGGCGTTGAGAATGCCCTGCTTGTTCACCGCCATGTCCAGCGCCTGACGCACTTCGAGCTGGTCGAAAGGCTTGTGGCGCACGTTGTAGGCGATGTAGCCCAGGTTGAAGCCGGGCTTCTCGATGAGCTTGAGTGCCGGGTCGTTCTTCAACGCGGGAACGTCGGCGGGGCGCGGGCTCAATGTGATCTGGCACTCATTGGCCTTGAGCTTCTGCACCCGCACCGACGCGTCGGTGTTGATCGAGAAGATCAGGTTGTCGAGCTTGACCCGGCTCGGGTCCCAGTACTGCTTGTTGCCGGTGTAGCGGATGTTGGAATCTTTCTGGTAGCTCTTGAAGGCGAACGGGCCAGTGCCGATCGGCTTCTGGTTGATGTCGCTCGGCTTGCCTTCGGCCAGCAGTTTGTCGGCGTATTCGGCGGACAGAATAGCGGCGAAGCTCATGGCGATGTTCTGGATGAACGCGGCGTCGACGCTGTTGAGCGTCATGACCACGGTCAGCGGCCCGGTCTTCTCGACCTTGGCGATGTTCTTGTTCAGGCTCATCCCGTTGAAATACGGGAACTCGGTCGGATAAGCCTTACGGAAAGGTTGCTGCGGATCGAGCATGCGATTGAACGTGAACAGCACGTCATCGGCGTTGAAATCACGGGTCGGCGTGAAGTACTTGGTCGTGTGAAATTTCACACCTTCGCGTAGGTGAAAGGTGTACTTGAGGCCGTCCTCGGAAATATCCCAGCGAGTGGCCAGGCCGGGTACGACGTTGGTGGCGCCTTTTTCAAACTCTGCCAATCGGTTGTACAACGGCTCGGCGGCATCGTTGTCGGTCGATGTCGTGTACTGCGCAGTGTCGAAGCCAGCCGGGCTGCCTTCGGAGCAGAACACCAGGCTGTTATTGGCGGCCTGGCTGATGGAAGTGGCGGCCAACAGGCCGGTGCCCAGCAATGCGGATAAAACCAAGGTATGGCGCATGACGCTCCCTTTTCTTGTTCTCTAAGTGTCTTCAATGAACCGCCGTCCCGTCAGCAGACGTGGAGGCATCACTGAGTTCAAACCATGCCATGCAGCAAAACCGAGAGCCCACGCATGAACTGGTCAGATCCCGACGGTATGAGCCGTGGGTCCGGCAGTAAATGCGTAGAGTCCGAAAGACTTGTGGGAAAAGGCAACGCATCCGACATCACGACGGTCATCCGTGACGGAATTGGATGTAGGCGTTTTCCTACTTTCTCGGCAGATAAAACAACGGCGACGTTAAATACGTCGCCGTTGCAAAACCTTATTTGCTGACGCTGACGCCGTAGAAGGAGTTCAAGCCAAACGGGCTGATCTTGAAGTCCTGCACGTTGTCGCGCATGGGTTGGAACACCGTCGAGTGAGCGATAGGTGTCATTGGAACAGCGTCTTTGAGGACGTGTTGCGCCTGTTTGTACAGTTCGGTGCGCTTGCCCTGATCGGTCGTGCGCTTGGCCTCTTTGACGATGCCGTCGAACTTCTTGTCGCACCACTTGGAGAAGTTGTTGCCCTGCAGCGAGTCGCAGCCGAACAGCACGTTCAGCCAGTTGTCCGGGTCACCGTTGTCGCCGCTCCAGCCAATCAGCATCGCGCCGTTTTCGCCGCCTTTGGAGCGCTTGATGTACTCGCCCCACTCGTAGGTCACGATCTTGGCCTTGATACCGATCTTGGCCCAGTCGGACTGCAGCATTTCAGCCATCAGTTTGGCGTTCGGGTTGTACGGACGCTGTACCGGCATCGCCCACAGGTTGATCTCGGTGCCTTCCTTGACGCCGGCTTCCTTGAGCAGCTCTTTGGCTTTCTCAGGGTTGTACGGCGCATCCTTGATGGTGGTGTCGTAAGACCACTGGGTTGGCGGCATGGCGTTGACGGCCAGTTGACCAGCACCTTGGTAGACGGAGTCGATGATCTGCTGCTTGTTGACGGCCATGTCCAGTGCCTGACGCACTTTCAATTGAGCCATCGGGTTCGGCTGATCGCTGCCCTTGATCTTGTCCATCACGTTGTAGGCGATGTAACCCAGGTTGAAACCAGCCTGGTTAGGCACCTTCAAGGTCTTGTCTTCTTGCAGCGCCTTCAGGTCGGCCGGACGTGGGAACAGAGTGATCTGGCACTCGTTCTTCTTCAGCTTCTGAATACGCACCGACGGGTCGGTGGTGATGGCGAAGATCAGGTTGTCGATCTTGACGTCGTCAGGCTTCCAGTAGTCCTTGTTCCCGGTGTAGCGGATGTTGGAATCTTTCTGGTAGCTCTTGAACACGAACGGACCGGTGCCGACCGGCTTCTGGTTGATGTCGGCGGCCTTGCCTTCCTTGAGCAGCTGGGCAGCGTACTCGGCGGACTGGACGGAGGCGAAGCTCATGGCCATGTTCTGGATGAACGCGGCATCAACTTCTTTAAGGGTGAACTTGACGGTGTGGTCGTCGACTTTATCGATCTTGGTGATGTTGGTATCCATCCCCATGTCGGTGAAGTACGGGAATTCGGTCGGGTACGCTTTGCGGAACGGGTCGTTCTTGTCAATCATGCGATTGAAGGTGAACAGCACGTCGTCGGCGTTGAACTCACGAGTCGGCTTGAAATACGGGGTGGTGTGGAACTTAACGCCTTCACGCAGGTGGAAGGTGTAAGTCAGGCCATCATCGGAGATGTCCCACTTGGTCGCCAGACCAGGAATCACGGCGGTGCCGCCGCGCTCGAACTGGGTCAGGCGGTTGAACATGGTTTCTGCAGAGGCGTCGAAGTCGGTTCCGGTGGTGTACTGACCAGGATCAAAACCGGCCGGGCTCCCTTCGGAGCAAAACACCAGGTTAGTCGCCGCTTGGGCGAAGGGTGCGGAGGCTAACAAGCCTGCGCCGACTAAAAACGGAATGACCGCGTGTTTAAGCATGTTGGCCTCATGATTTGTTGTCATTTTTGGAATTAGAGGACGACCTCGTGAGTCGTGCCTGCGGATACTTATGCAGGGGCCATACCCATTGCAAGATCCGGAGCGACCACAGGCGTTAAACGGTGGCACGAACGTACCTTAATGTCGCATATGTATAAATTCATGCGCATTTGACCGTTTGCGCAGGGTTTTTTCGGTGCATCTGGCGCACCGCGACGGGGCAATCGGCACGACTTTCGCACCCGGTTGGAGCGAGGTGTTACTTATTTATACCCATCTTTGAGGGGCGTGGATGAGAGGTGTGGGCGTGAATGAGATTGAGTTGTAGTTGGGTGGGTAGGTGTTTGTTGTTTAAAGGGTTGTTGTGTCTGTGGGGGCAGATTGTTGCGTTACTGTCTGGCAGTGGACATCTGTGGGGATGATTTGGATCCCGTAGGTGATGGAGGCTACGTGGGAGTGGCGGGTAGAACCAAGGGTGCAACCTGTCTGCTGCTTGCGGTAGCACTATTGGCTGTTTTCCACGTGTTGAGCGTCTTATCCCTGAGCTTTTTATGACGGATATGCATAGGTCAAGTGTTGGCGACGAGCCTGTTTGCCGATCCTTGCTTCCAGATGACCCCAGTCCTCTGTAGGAGCGAGGCTTGCCCGCGAAGGCGGCCTGACAGCCGACCTGTCTCTTTCTGTTGCTCCCGATTGATCGTTCCCATGCTCCGCGTGGGAATGCCGCCCGGGAGGCTCCGCGTTTCATTTTTGTTTGTTGAAAGATGTGTAAAAAACACAGCGATTTCCCACGCATTTTTCAGGTTGCCGGGTAGGAAGCAGTCCTTCTAACCTTTGGTCGTCGCTGCAATTTGAGCGACCGGGCGTGGAAACCTGGATCCCTTAGTAGCCGCATAGCTGGACCATCGTATTTATTGCCGACGTCTTCGTTCGTCTGCAAACTGCGTCATGGCGGCTGTGCGTGGGCAGACTTCGGTCTGGCCGGGTCCTACTAACCGGTATTTCCACCCTGCGTGCAGCCGCCACCTATTTGTCGTGTGGAAACGACAATGGATGGCTCCCATTTTAAGTAGGAGTTTTTCCATGGATAAGTTAATCCCCGATCCACCCTTCAACACCACAACCCCCAACGCCGAAGCCACCGAAGCCGAAACGCTCCTCAAGGATCACGAAGCCATAAAGCGCGCCCTCGATTACTACCTCGATCCCCCCGACCAATACGCCCCCAAACCCCGCCGTCCCAGCACCATGTTCATGGTCGCCCCGGACATGGACAGCGAAAGTCTCCTGGCACAAGCTTGCGAGTCATTGGCGTCTGCCAGTGTCATGGCCAGTGATTTCGCAGCAAACCTGATCGGCCCGCAGCGCAATACGGTGTTGGCGATTCAGCAGATCATCATGCTGGCGGAGTTGGCAGTGAATCGGGCGCTGGATAACGTTGATCCGGGGTAGACCGCGTTATCGTTCTTCGCGAGCAGGCTCGCTCCCACTGGGGGCGAGTGTGTACATGGGTTTTGTGTACGACTCTGATCCCATGTAGGAGTGAGCCTGCTCGCGATGACGGTGGATCAATCACCACAAAATCATCAGACAAACCTGCCGGCTTTCCGCCAGGCAACAAAAAACGGCGATCACTTCAGTGACCGCCGTTTCTGTGTACGGGTTATCGAATCAAGGCATCAACACTTCAATCGCGCCATCCGCCGTCATGCTCACCTGGCTGGTGCCGGCCTCAACCTCTGGCGTCACCGGAGCGCCATCCATGCCGGCCGCTTTCATCATCATCGGCCCACGCATGTACGGCTGTGGATAACCGTTGCTGTTCAGGTTCAGGCTGACGATTTTATAACCTTTGCCACCCAACGCATCGGTTGCCAGCTGCGCGCGGGCCTTGAAGGCGGTGACAGCTTCTTTAAGCAGCGCATCTTCGCTGGCCTTGCGCGTTGGCGTGGCGATGGCGAAGTCCATGCCACCCATTTTCAGGTCGGTCAGCAGTTCGCCGGTCAGCTTCGACAGTGCGGCGAAGTCGGAGCTTTCCATGCGCAGCTCGGCGCGTTCACGCCAGCCGGTGATTTTCTGGCCCTTGGTGTCGTAGATCGGGTAGCTGTTGCGGCTGCCCTGGCGCAGGGTGACTTCCTTGACTTGTTTGGCCTGGGCCAGCGCTTTGTTCATGGTGGTGCTGACGTCGGCGGCGAGTTTGGCCGGGTCGGTGTTCTGTTCTTCGGTGTAGAGGGTCACGATCATCTGATCGCGGGCCACTTCCTGGCTGACTTCGGCACGCAGGGCGATCTGGTTGTAATGAAGTTCGTCGGCGGCCAGGGCCGGGAGGCTGGCGACGGTGCCAACGCTAAGGGCAAGAAGGGCGGCGCTGCGGCGGAAACTGTGCATGAAAACTCCTTGGAGGTGCGCAGGGGTTAAGGTCCGAGCCTGCGTGAAACCATCAGACTCTAACTTTATTGATCCGGTTCGCACAGTTACAACTTCCATACAGATGGAATGGGGGAGACCGTGTCGAGGCCATTCGCGGGCAAGCCTCGCTCCTACAGGAATGTGTCGTACGCCAATCCTTTGAACGACACATTCCTGTAGGAG